>NZ_CAUVXG010000010.1:20792-116995 GCF_963555885.1 Protofrankia sp. Cr2 | reverse complement strand
GGGTGGGCCGGTCGCCATCGGCTGTCATCGGTGGCGCGGCCGTGCTGCTGGTGGGAGTCATGCTGGTGGGAGTCACGCTGGTCGGAGTGGGAGCCCTCGTCGCACATCGCGCATCCCCGACGAGCGCACCAGGCGGCCATCCGCCCATTGCCGCCGCGTTCGGCGCGGTCGTCGGCACCCGGCAACTGTTGGGTCCGCTGACACACCGGGCCGATCCATACCTGTTCGTCACGGCTGATCATAGTCTTACCCGGGCCGAGGTCGACCGACTCCGCCAGGCTGTGGATGCGGCCGAGGTGGTTGTCACCGACTTTGCCGAGGTGAGTGTGGGAAGCGGCCGCACCGGCGCGGTCGGGGCTGATCCGGCCTTGCTGCGCACCGTTGCGCCCGCCGGCACTGCCGAGGCCACCGGGCTGTGGCAGCGGATCGCGGATGGAGACGTGGCGGTTGCGCACAGCGTTGCGGCGGCTCTGGACGTGCAGCTGGACGCTCAGGTCGACATCGGTCGCGACCGGCCGGTCGGCCTGCACATCGGTGCCCTGGCAACCACTCGTCTGCCGGGTATCGGCGTTGTGGTGGACCGCTCCCGATCCGCCGCGCTCGGCCTTGTCGCCGACAGTGCGGTGGCGCTTGTCGTCCCCGGTACGCCCGACCCCGTGGTGCTTGCCGCTACCGCCCGCCAGGCCGTCCACGGTCTGCGGGTGACGGCCCTGCGGAGCGTTCTGCTGCCGCCCGCTACAGCTCCTACAGCAGCTCCTACAGCATCACCACTACCGCTGCCACCCGCACGCGGTTCGGTGGGGGCGGGCTGGGTGATACCGACGATCGGGACGATTTCGCGTGGCTTCAACCCCACGTCCGGCTCCGGGCGTCACCTCGGGCTTGACATCGCGGCACCGCTGGGCAGTCCCATCATGGCTGCGGCCGCCGGGTACGTCCTCTACGCCGGACCGGCATCGGGTTTTGGAAACGAAATCGTGCTTCAGCACGGGGACGGTGTCGAGACCGTTTATGGTCATATGCGGGTATTCACGATCCGAGAGGGAACGGTTGCCTCTGGTCAGCCGATCGCCCTGGTAGGCAATGAAGGCCGCTCAACCGGCCCCCATCTGCATTTCGAGGTGCACGTCGGCGAACGGCCGGTGGATCCGCTGGTGTGGCTTCGTGCACGCGGTGTCCCCATCTGATGATCTTCCGGTCGTCGGTCGTCGGTCGTCGGTCGTCGGTCGTCGGTGCCAGTGCCGGTCCGGGCTTGGCGCCCCGTCGACATGTGCGGGGGAGGTAGCGGGGGGTCTCTGTAACAGGCGAGGCGAGTCGTGGCACGCTGATGAGGCGATGACCACACCATCCCCACGCCGGTTCTCCACCCGTACCCGCGCCGCACTCGCGGTGGAGAAGCTTGCGTCCTCGGCCTCCCGCCGGCTGGGACGCGGATCAGGCGAGATGATCGGCGGCAAGCTGGCGCTCCAGGTGTCCCCGCAGATTCTCACCGAGGTCGCGGCCGGCCGACTGGCGGCATGCATCAGCGGAACCAACGGCAAGACAACGACCACCCGGCTGTTGGCCCGCGCGCTGGGCACCCTCGGCCCGGTGAAGAGCAACAGCGGTGGCGCGAACATGGCGCCGGGCGTGCTCGCCGCGCTGTCCCGGCCACCCTTTGACGCGACCGCCGCGCTCGAGGTGGACGAAATCTGGCTGCCCAAGGTCGCCAGGCAGATCCTCCCCCGGGTCGTCGTACTGCTCAACATCAGCCGGGACCAGCTCGACCGGTCGAACGAGACCCGACGGATCGCGAGCCTCTGGCGTGAGCTCGGGGCGGATCTACCCGACGCGACAGTCGTCGCCAACGTCGACGATCCGCTCGTGGTCTGGGCGGCGTCCGGTTGGTCGCACCAGACCTGGGTCTCGGCCGGCCAGAACTGGACGGCGGATGCGATGGTGTGTCCACAGTGCGCCCGGTTGCTCCATCGCAACTCCTCGGGTTGGTGGTGCGACTGCGGGCTGGCCCGCCCGGAACCGCTCGTCGCCGTCATCGGGCCTGGCGAACTGCTGTGGTTCGGCTCCCATGTCAAGGCATCCATCGACCTGCCCGGACGGGTGAACCTCGGCAACGCGGCGATGGCCGCCGCCGCGGCGCGACTCTTCGGGGTCGAGGTCGGCGACGCACTGGCCGCGATGACCGGCCTCGGCGACGTTCAGGGGCGCTATCAGGAGGTCGAGCTCGGCGGGAACGGCGTCCGCGGGCGGCTCCTGCTGGCCAAGAACCCGGCCGGTTGGGTGGAGATGATGGAACTGCTCAACACGGCGTCGGCGCGGCCAGTGATCATCGATTTCAACTCGCAGACTGCTGACGGGCGTGATCCGTCCTGGATCTGGGATGTCCCGTTCGAGCGGCTCGCGGGCCGGCAGGTACTGGTCACCGGTGAGCGCAAGGAGGACATGAGCGTTCGCTTGGCCTATGCCGAGGTGCCGCACACGGTCCACCCCGATGCCGAAAGCGCGGCGTCCACGGTTGCCGAGGGGACCGTGGACGTTGTCGCCAACTACACCGCCTTCCGTGACATCCTGGGGCGGGTTGCCCCGGTGAGGACGAGTAGATGACCAGGATGGCAACATGATCACCGAGTCGGCGACCCGGATCGCCCTGATCTACCCGGAGCTGCTCGGGACCTACGGTGACGGCGGCAATGCGATCGTGTTGGCGCAGCGGCTGCGTTGGCGAGGGCTACCGGCCGAGGTGATCGATATTCCGGCCGGCGAGCCGGTGCCGGGCGGCTGTGACATCTACCTGCTCGGCGGCGGCGAAGACGAGCCGCAGGTACTGGCCGCCGAAGGATTGCGCAGGAGCACCGCGCTGCTGCGAGCGGTTAACGAAGGCGCGGTCGTTCTCGCGGTCTGTGCCGGCTACCAGGTGATCGGCGCCTCGTTTCCCACCGGCGACGGCCAGGTTCATGATGGGCTCGGCCTGGTGGATGTGGAGACCCGTCGGTCGTTCGACCCGCCGGACCAGCCGGCGCCACCCCGCGCGGTCGGTGACGTCGTTGTGGAACCAGCATCCGATCTCGGTCTTCCGGTCCTGCTCGGGTATGAGAACCATGCCGGGCGCACCCGGATGCTGCCTGGCGGGCAGGGACGGCCGCTCGGCGTCGTACGTAAGGGCGTTGGCAACGGCACCGCGGATCAGACCGACGGCATCGTGGACGAGCGCGTGATTGGTACGTATCTTCACGGTCCGGTGCTCGCGCAGAACCCCGCACTGGCCGATCTGCTGCTGTTCTGGGTACACGGCCCGTTGCCGGAGCTGTCCGGCCCGCCCGAGGCGGGGATACTGCGTCAGGCGCGCCTGCGTGCCCTCGACGTCGCGGCCTGAATCCTGTCACGGCTATGGCCACCAAGGGGCTATGGCCACCAAGGGGCTATGGCGACCCGGTGCTATGGCGACCCGGTGCTATGGCGACCCGGGGTGGGTGGGGGGCGCTGGTCGGGCGGCGGAACGCCGGCACGGTCACGTTCGGCGAGCGCCGTATTGAAGCGGCCGAGAAGCATCCCGAAGCTGTCGCGTTCGTCTTTCTCCCAGCTGCCCACCAGGTTGCTGATGCTCGTCACCCGCGCTTCCCGGGTGACGATGTAACGCTCGCGTCCGCATGCGCTCAGGGTCACCAGGCTGGCCCTGCGATCGGTGGGATCGGTGGCGCGTTCCACCAGGCCCTCGGCGGCCAGCGCGGCGACCTGGCGGCTCACCGTCGAGATGTCGAGGGCGAACACCGCACCGAGGGTTGTCAGCCGTACCGCACCGTGGTCGTGCAGGTGGCTGAGTAGTAGATAGGCGGATCGGTCGAGGGCCGTTCCGGACTCGTCCGCGATGGCCGTGCGGAACCGCTCGGCCCGGCGGCCGAGCACGGCCAGCTCATGTTCGATCTTCTCAAGCGCTTGGTGATCGACTGTCTGTTCATCGTCCACGTCGGCCCCATCCCTACGCCGTGTCATCCGCCTGTGGCGTTACAGAACCTTGTGGATACACCATTGGGACCAAGCAGCTGGCTCCGGGTCGCCGTGCCGGCTCCCCGGCTCCCCGGAGCGGGCGTCGGGCGTCTGGACGTCGGGTTGCATCCGCCCGGCTGGTGATGCTGGTCGTGCTGGTGGTGTGTGCCAGACCACTGGTGTGGTGCCCGACTCATGCACGCCACGCGGCCAATCTGCCGAATCGGGCGGCGTCTGTGTGGTTCGGTTGGCTCGTGGTATCGAATCCGCTCAAAGTCGGGAAAGACCTGTGGACCAAGAACCGTCGACGGGCACTGATCGTCGTGGGCGTGGTCGTAGTCGTCTTCGCGTATGCGCACGGCTCGCCCACGGTGAAGACCGAGCGCGCCGCGATTCCGGCGGGTTACGCGTCGGCAGGCCGTGAGCTCGCGATACATGCCGACCCTAAGCCCGGGCAGCCGGTGCCGTTGGTCCTCGTCCTGCACGACTACGGCAAGGACGCAGCGTCGATCGAGAAGGCCGGCAACGTGTCGACGCTCGCAGATGGCCAGAAGTTCGCCCTGGTGTACCCGGAGGCGGTTGCCAGCACCTGGCAGGTCAACGGCCCGGACGCGCAGTACCTGCGGGACGTGGTCCGCTACGTCGCGACGGAGCGATCGAAGATCGACATGTCCCGGATCTACATCTGGGGCGCGGGGGAGGGCGGTCGTATGGCCCTTACCGTCGCCTGCAGCTCGCTTGACTCCGCGCAGAAGCCCCTGTTTGCGGTGGTCGGGGCGGTGGGCGCAGTCGGCCAGGCGCCACCGTGCCCTTCGCAGGTTCATGTCACGCTTCTGCCCCAGCAATGGGACGAAGCCACGACCAGGGCTTTGTGGAAATTCTCGAAAGTAATCAAGGACTAGGGCCTAGGGCCTGTCCGATGGGGTTTCCCGCCGGCCGGCTCAGCCGGGGGGGTGGCGCGGCCGGCCGGCGGGAGTTCTGGACTCCCGCCGGCCGAGCGCACTGTGGGGGGGGTTCAGTGCGCAAGGCCAGCGGAAGCCCGCGTTCCGCCGGCCTTGCGAGCCGGGGGGGTTGGCTCGGTCCGACCAGCGGAAGTTCTTGGAGACATCCAGTTGTGGTTTGGGGCCGCCAGATCAGCGCCGGTTTCGACACTACCGACCTGGCGGCGAGGTTCACGCGTAACCGGAGGGGGAGGACACGCGGAACCCGATTGTGTTTTATAGAAGCGATAACCGCGTCACATCACCGGGATGGACGTTGCTGCCGCCGATGCGGACGTGCAGCCGACCTACCAGGCTCCTTGGCCCCCGAGAGAGCGTAAGGACTGTGATTGCACGCCTAGCTGACGCGGCCGACCGAATACGACGTGGTGTAGATGTCCCTGAGCGAGACAACCTCACCGGACTTCGGGGCTGCCCACATCTTCCCGCCGCCAGCGTAGATGCCGACATGGTAGATGTTTCCCGGCGTACCATAGAATATCAGATCGCCGATCTGCTTATTGTACTGCGACACGTGGGTCGTCGCTTCGTACTGTTCCTCCGCCGTGCGGGGGAGGCTGCGCCCCAGTTGTTTGAATATATACTGAACCAGGCCGGAGCAGTCGAAGGAGTAGGGTCCCTCCGCACCGTACACGTAGGGCTTACCCGCTTGTTGGGCCGCTAGATAAACAGCCCGTTGACCGACCGAGCCGATGGCTGTCGTCGCATCCGTCGTACTCGGTGACGTGGTGCCGGCTCCGCTGGGGCCGGATGCCTGAACGACGCTATGGGCCGTCGATCGAGGCGCCTGTGCCGGAATTGTTGGAGCGGGACCAGGCACCACAGTCATCGTACCGATGTTCGAGGAGTGCGCCGACTGCAGGGCGTCGGTCCCGTCGAAGATGGCCGTGATCTGTGTCGTGGTAAGGATCTTGGCTGTATAGCTGGCAAAGCCCTGTTCGTTAGTATACAGGTGCTTGAAAGTCGCCCAGCCGTCAGGCAGCTTCACCTGAACCTTGATGAGCTGGTTCGGCAGCGGCGTGTGGGTCGTCCCGTCCTCGAGGGCGAAACCCATGTCAATGGGCTGGTCGGCCCGCACGGATACGTCCGGATTGGTGACCTTCAGCGCGACAGTCGACTTCGGGTGCAGGTCAGCTTGATCGATCACCTGGCTTGTGATGGAGCCGGGGCCCACCGAAGTGGCCGGGTTGATGACCGCTGTGCGTAGGCCGGCGAGTGACGCCTGGCTTCCGAACTGCGATCCCAGGGTGATCCGCGAGCTGACCGACGTCTCGTCCATACCGGAGTCGGCCGGAGCGCAGCCGGCGAGCGCGACACCTGACACGGCAACCGTGCCGGTTGTCATCACGGCTACCGCGGCCCGGGCTCGGACGCGACCTGTTCCCGACGGTGGAGTCGGCGCGCGGTGTCTGCCACGGGCGGAGCGCTCAGGTATGTCGGCAGACGGTCGCAGAGACGACGTTGTTGCCAACGTCATCGGCGACTTCGTCGACGACGATGACCATGACCATGTTGCCGGATCAAGCTGCACATCGGGCGCAGACAAGGCTGTGATCCTTCCCGTTCGCCTGCGAGGTGAGCTGTCGGGTTCGGGCTGGGCTGCCCGGTGTGCTGTGCGACCGTCGCACGGCTCACTTAACCCCTAGGACTGCACCGCGGTTCGGTGTCGTCCGGTGGAGGATGGGTCCCCCGCTCCTGCCCTGGTGACGACTCGGAGGGGACACCGGGACCGTGGGCAGGATTCGGCGTTCGGTCCGGTGTTGTCGTGACGTCGGCGTGAGACTAGTTCAAAGGGATGGTGCCAGTAAACACTAGTCCTACACAACTACGGCGAGTGCCTACAGAAGTGACCATATCGGCTCCTCCCAGCCTCCCTACCAACCAGCTCGCCGCCATGCCCTGGCCTGTTGGTCCGTGCGACAGGGCGGTTGGCTGAGGCCCCACATGCCGTGACCCACAGGATGCGGAAGATGACATTACGCCATAGCGACGAGAGTCTGACGGCAGGGGGCACTCAAGTGCCGATAGTTATCGTTTGTTGGCATGCAGTAGCGAAAATTATCACCCTAGGGGAGTTGTGCGATCACTTATTGTGTCGATCGCTATGGGATTTCTCGCTCCTGCATCCCGCGGGTGCGCATCCTGCGTGAGGGGCGCAGCTCGGGCCTGTGACGGGTCGGGGTCAGTGGCGGCGGGCGCGGGTTGCGCGGCGGGAGAGCAGGCCCGCGGTCGCCAGGACGTGCAGTTCGACCGCGAGCTCGTGAACCTCGGCAGGCAGGGAACGGTAGTGGCCGGACAGGGCCTCGACGGCCGCCTGCGCGCGGTCCGCGAGATCGTCCAAGGCCCGCTGATGAGTGCGCATCTGCGCCCGTTCGTCCTGAATCGCGCGAACCGTGTCCTCCTGCCACCGTCGGGTACGCGTCAGGTGCTCGCTGGCGTCCGCGGCTTGGCGCTCGGCATCCTCCAGCCGTCCGAGGAGCTGATCAAGTTGGTCCAATCGCGTGACCAACTCCGCGATAAGATCATTTCGGACGGGGTACGTCGGTTTGGTCATCGGACTGCGTCGTGGGCCGTGTCACGGATGCAGTCCTGTGTGCTGTGACGCGTCACGCTGTGGGCGCGGCGAGGGATGTCACCGTTGTCACGCACGTCCGTCACAAGGTTCGGCACGGGATGTGATCGCCGTCCCAGCCGCCTGCCGTTGACTGTTGGCTGGGACGGCGGTTGACGGTGAGTTCCCGCGCGAAGGGCCGACACAGCCGATTACGGTAGCCGACAGCGTGGTCTTCGTGAATCCCGTCGTCGGGTGGTATATCGGAACTATATAGTCGGAAATAGCTATCAAAGTGAGACTGTAGTCCTGATGGGCGGTAACCCCGGGGAACGGTAGCCCCGGGGAGCGGTAGTCCCGGGGGCGGTTGTCCTGACGAGTGGTAGTCCCGCGGGGGATGACGGCGGGGCACTCCGGTGGCGTCCACCCAGCGTCCGGGGCTGTCGCGCAGTGCCCTGCAGGATAGCCCGAACGGGTGATACCCACGCCCTGCACGGGCCGCGCGGCGGAGCCACGTCCGTCCGTCATTCACCTGGATTTGCCCGGTTCGACGCCCCGATCCGCTCTCGTCCCTCCGCGGCACGCGGCACGCGGCACGCGGCACCCCGGCCCGGGTTGCCCGGGGCCTCTGGCCGGACGAAAGACACCATGGCCGTATGATCTTCGGCCAACGGGTTTCCTCTCCGCTAAGAGCGCCCGGCAATAGGGGCGTGGATGAAGGAGCGGGGCTGGGGTGCGTGCATCGCGAGGCGGAGGAGGGAGGCACCCTGGTTGTGGGTGTCGACTGACGACAACGCGGCGAGGTGCGTGCCCCAGCCCCGCGACGCCGCGTCCCCTATTGCCGGGCGCTCTAAGACCGGGTTCACGGCTGAGGCGGTCGGTTGCAGTGATCCGATCCCGGTGATTCTACGGGTGTGATCGATTAGGTCATCGGCTTGGTCCGTGGGCCTTGTTGCATGATTCTTTTCACCTGAGCCTTTTACCTGAGCCTTTTACCTGTGCCTACAGCCAGCCGTTGCGCCTGAAAGATCGGTACAGCATGAAACAGATCGTCGCCATCAGACAGAGAACGGCCGGATATCCCCAGACCTCGCGGAGTTCCGGCATATGGTCGAAATTCATTCCGTAGATGCCGGCGACCGCCGTCGGAACCGCGGCGATGGCGACCCAGGCGCTGATGCGGCGCATGTCTTCGTTCTGCGCGATCGTCACCTGCGTCAGGGTTGCCTGGATGATCGAGGACAGCAGTTCATCGAATCGCGCTATTCGCTCGGTGACCAGTTCGAGGTGGTCGGCTACGTCACGGAAGTATTCCTGAATGCGCGGTGGGATCCTGCCGACGCCCGGCTCGGTGAGCGCGCGCAGCGGAGCGGCGAGTGGCGTGACGGCGTGCTTGAGTTCAAGCACCTCGCGTTTGAGCTGGTAGACCTTGCTGGCGTCGGGGCGGGTCGAGCGGCGGAAGACCGAGCCTTCGACGGCGTCGATGTCGACTTCGATTTTCTCGGTAACGGCCAGGTAATCGTCGACAATCTGGTCGCAGATGGCGTGGAGGACAGCCGACGGTCCTATGCGTAGCATTTCCGGTTGCTTCTCCAACCGGCTGCGCAGCGCTTGGAGGCCACCATGCTCACCGTGCCGGACCGTGACGATGAAGTCCCGTCCGAGAAATACCATGACCTCGCCGGTGTGGACGATTTCCGATGTCGCGGTCAGCTCCTCGTGTTCCACGTAGCAGGCGGTCTTGAGGACGATGAAAAGCGTCTCTCCGTATCGCTCCAGCTTCGGCCGTTGGTGGGCGGTGACGGCGTCCTCGACGGCGAGGGGATGCAGGCCGTAGACATCGGCGATATTGGACAGATTCGCCGTACTCGGTTCGTAGAGGCCGAGCCAGGCGAAACTACCGCGGTGGTCGCGGGCGACGCGCAGGGCATCGGTGTAGTGGATCGGTTGCGGGTCGCGACAGCCGTCCCGGTAGACGTGGCAGGCGACCACCCGACCGGTTGGTGTCGAAGGACCCTCGGGGCGGGTGCGGCGCCGTTTGGGGACCATTCGGACCAGGGATACGGGTCTGGTCAGGGCGCTTGCCAGCCATCCCGCCGGGGTCGACGGATGGCTGGCGCCATGCTGTGCGGACGGGTACCGCCTGTCATGCCGATCGCCGGTGTCGTCATCGACATGCTTGTCGCTCACGTCCGGTTCCTCCCGTCGGTGGTCCTGCCGGTTGCCGGGTATGTCGATCCGGCCTTTTCTGGTGCGGGGTGTTTCGAGCGCGCTTAGAGCGACCGGCATCCTGGCCGATCTTCACCTTGCCGGCCTATCTTTACGGCATTGCGTAACCATCCTGCTTCGATCGGTTACGCGTGGACTTTTGGTCGTCTTCTCAGCAGCATTTCTACCCGCATCGTCAGGATCCCCGGCGCTGGTGGGGGTATCGGGCGCTCTTATACGTATATGGTCATGATTATCCGATCGGCGCCTGTCGGATCGCCCGCTCGGATGGCCGTTCACCGGACGGCACGAAGCAGCCACCCCCACGCGCGGCGGGTTCGGCGCCTTCGACGCAGCACGCGGAGGTTTGCGTGGCGGGTCGCCCGGGGCCCCCGGCGACCCGATCAATTGTGATTCGCGGTGGATAGCGGAGTTGAAATGTTGAGCGTACAGTTTGGCTGACGATCGTGGAGTGCCGATTCCGCTGTAGTTCGGCCCGGTCGTGGCACAGTGGAAGTGCGCAGGCGGTGGGGGTGACGATGACGTCCACAACGGGGTCAGGATCCACGACGGGGCCAGGAGATGCACGACCAGCCAGGGATCCTGGGGTCGGCGAACGGAATGATCCGAGCGAGATGTCCCTATGTGAGATGATCGGCGCTTCGCACGACGATGCGACGCAGCTTGTCAAGCTCACCTTCACCGAAGCGGCGACCTCCGGTGACCCCAGACGCGCCTTGCGGGCTGCCGATACCGCGGTTGCGGCGATCAGCGCACATATGTACTCGGTGCAGACCTCCATTTACCCCGTGGCGCGCCGCCGCCTCCCGGACAGCCGGCCGCGTATCGCGGAGCTGTGCGCCCAGGGACGGGAAACCTCGTCGGTGCTACGTGGTATGTCCCAGCACATCCAGGGCGACGTGCATCGGCCGGGCGAATCGATGAGAACGCTGCGCGAGCGCCTCGCCGAGCTCGAGGAGCAGCACATCGCGGCTGAGGACACTCTGGTTGCCGACCTGGAGCAGGCACTTTCCCCGGACGAGCGACGCCGGCTCGTCACCTCGTTTCGACGGTCGATGCGGCGGGCACCCACCCGCCCCCACCCGTACATTCCCCGCACCGCTGTCGTCGGGGGCCTCGCCCTGCGGTTCGCCGGGAGCTGGGATCACGTCCTGGACACCATGGACGCCCGGGTTGCCGCGGGCGGACGGGTGCGGGCACCGGCGCCGGCGGGACTGTGGGGCTGGTACCTGCTCGGACGCCCGGTTCCTTCGCCGGACACTGTAAGCACTGCAAACCCGGTCAGCGCCGTCAGAAGTGGCACGGATGCCGGCAGCATCGACGCCGTCAAGAGTGATGCTGCCAGCACCAACGGTCGGCGACAGCTCTCTCGCAGCGCCCGACTGCCTGGGGTCGGAGGGCATGAGCCCCGAGGGGGACGGCGACCGCGTCGGTAGCCACCACGACGATGGCGAGGTTCTAGGATCGCGCGTATGGGACGTGCCCGTGTGCAGCGTGTGGCCCTTGCAAATCTTCTGGATGAGGTCGGTCCGGCGCAGGCCACCTTGTGCGATGGCTGGACGGCACATGATCTTGTCGCCCATCTGGTGACCCGGGACAGGGTGCCGCATGCGTTGCCTGGTTTGGCGATAAAATGGTTGCACGGTGTGACGGTGGCGGCAGAGCGGTCCACAATGCGCGGCGACACCTTTCCGAACCTGGTGGAGACCTTCCATGCCGGCCCGCCGTGGTGGCATCCAGCCCGTCTCGGACCGGTTGACGATGCCACGAACCTGGTCGAGTTTTTCGTCCATCATGAGGACGTTCGGCGGGCCAGACCGGGATGGAAGCGACCCCTGCTTGACGCGGGGACGCAGCTGGCGTTGTGGAGATCGTTTCAAGTGCTCGGTCGGGCCGCCTACCGGCGGTCCGCCGTCGGAGTGATCGCCGAGCGTGCTGACGGCCCGGGACGGGTTGTGCTGCGGCGTGGTGCCGGTAACGTGACCCTCGTCGGTGACCCGGCCGAACTCCTCCTGTTCGCCTTCGGCCGCCGTGACCACGCCGTTGTCGACATTCACGGTGACAACGGAGCGGTCACGGCGTTCGCCGAAGACCGGGTCAGTCTGTGAGTGGGTAAGCGCTCATCGTAGTGGCAGTCACGTCGTGGTCACCACAGCGATGCGTAGGCCTGGGCGCTGTTGGGCTCTTCAGCTGGGCCGGTCAGTGAGGAATGGACGTTGCCCGGGTCCGAATTGCTGAAATACGCCTCGTACGACAGGACGTCGGCGTTGGCGACGAACGTGTCGTGCATCTTCCGGATGTAGAAGGGGTTGTCCCCGCCGGACTGCCCGGCCCGTCCGGCACCGGTGTCGTGGGTGCCGACGAGCCCCCATTCCGGCACGGAGAACTTCTTGCCGTGCGCGCGGGCAAATTTGATCACAGAGCAGAGCCCCTCGGCTTCGTTGCACTGGGTGTTCCAGGAGTTCTCGTCCGTACTCGCCGGCCACATGTCAAAGGTGTCGATGCCGATGACATCGACATATGCATCACCCGGGTAGAAGTCGAATGCGCCGTCGGTGTGCGAGTTCAGTGTCCAGTCGATCCGGGCCTGGGCATCTGTCTGCCGGATGGCGCCGACCACCTGCTGGAAGCAGCCAACCCATGACCCCGGTTTGTTCGACGCCGACCATGGGAACCAGTCGCCGTTGAATTCCCAGGCAAGCCGGACGATGCTGTCCGCACGGCCCTGACCGACCAGCCATCGGCCGAACTCCTGCCAGTGCGAGTTGTACGCTCCTGACGCGCAGGAACCGATGTCGCCGCCGGACGCGGGGAAGAACGGCTGACTGATCACCCAGGTGCCGGCGAAGCCGGCGAACTTCTCGGGGCCCGAGCCGAGCCATGGGTGGGTTATCGTCTCCCAGCTTGACCGGTCGGCAAAGGTGACGACCACGTCGACCGGCCGGCCACGATAGGCAGACCACTGGTTCGCCTGCGCCAGAGTGCCTGCGGCGAGGCCGCTCATCCATCCGGCTGCGGGTTGGGCGGTGCCCTCCTGTCCGGTGGATCTCTGTCCGATGGATCCGTCGGGCATCGTGGACCCGCCGGGCGCCACGGCCACGGCGGCTGATCGGACGGTGGCGGCGGCCGGTGGTGGGCCGGCGTAGGTGCTGCTGGCGGACGGTGCGAGGCCTGGGCTGCCGTTCAGGTCGTCGGCGTCGACGCCGACGCCGACGGTGGTGGTGGTGGCCGTCGCGGACGGCCCGGATGTGGCCGCCAGCGTCGCATTCCCGACACCGTCGCCTCTGATCGGGGCGACGTGACAGCCAAGGCTCGTGGCAGCGACCGCGAGAGCGCCCAGGCCGGCGAGCCAGACCCGTCCACGCATCGATGCCACCTTCGTGGCGGCCGCTGTGCGGCCGACCCTGGGTGGCGCTGCAGTACGGGGCGCGAGTGTGCTTCTGCTCTCCTCCGCGACCCGGACGAGTTCTTGCTGTTCCGTTGTCAGTTCTGCCGCATCGGCAGATGTTGTTTTTCGTGGTGGGCGACGTGTCTCATAAGTGGTTTTTCTGTGTCTCATGGGTGACTCCCTCCGCGTGACAGGGCCGTGTCGCCGTACGGGACGTAGTCGCCGTACTGGACGTAGTCGCCGTATGACACATGGACCCCGCAGGTAGGGGAATTTTTTGGGCGACGGGCTTCAGCAGGTATGGCTTGGGCCTGCAGCAGCAAAGTCATCATCGGACGATGAGGCTACACGGACATGGTTCAGCGCCCGTCAGATGGGCATATCAGCAGGTCAAGGAGTTGTTGATCAGATGTCTGCACGGACGGGAACCCGTCGCCGTCCGTCGTCCATAGTTTTTGTGTTGACTCTAAAGAGTCATTTGATATTTTGTTAGTTGATATTAACAATCATCGTTGTCTCGGTTTGCGGGCCGGGCATGTCGTCCAGGGCTGTGCTCAGGGCTGTGCTCAGGACCAGGTGCCGGCCGCGGCGAACCTGGTGCTCGCCGTCACGAACGCCTCGTCCACAAGGTCCGCCAGGGTCCGCGCCGCCGCCGCCGATCAGCTCAATGATCGTTATGTCCTTGTCTGCATGGCCGGGGATGGTGATCGGTGTTGTCACGCTGATCTGCAGGGATGCAGCGTAGGCCACAGTCGCGACCCTTATTCGATCAATCGATACTTGGTATCGTCAATGGAACCGAGTGCCATCTCGCTGCGCGTCAGTCCAGCGACGGGATGTATTCCTGTCGCTAAGAGCGCCCGGCAACAGGGGCGTGGATCAAGGAGCGGGGCCGGGGTGCGTAGATCGCGAGGTGCGAGGAGGCCCAGGTAGCGGTGTTCTACCTGGGCTGACGACAACGCGGCGAGGTGCGTGCCCCGGCCCCGCGACGCCGCGTCTCTATTGCCGGGCGCTCTAAAGGGGGCTATCCGGTATGACGGCTGCGGTGGTTGTAAGGCGTTCGCCATCAGTGACCTTCGTGGCTCTCAGTATGTCGGCGCTGACCTTCTCGTTGCTGCAGACGATGGTCGCGCCCGCCTTGCCGACGATCCGGGCTGAGTTCGGTTCGAGCCAGGCGGGTATGGCGTGGATCATGACGGCTTACCTGCTCAGCGCATCCGTGGCGACCCCGATCCTCGGGCGCCTCGGGGACCTCCACGGCAAGAAGCGGGTGCTTGTCTGCATGCTCGCGGTGCTTGGTATCGGAACGGTGACCGCCGCGCTCGCGACATCCCTGACCATGATGATCATTGCCAGGGTCATTCAGGGGGTGGGCGGGGCGATCTTTCCGCTGGCGTTCGGGATCATCAGGGACGAGTTCCCGCCGGAGAAGGTCGCCGGCGCTATCGGTGTCGTGTCCGCCGTGCTCGGCGTGGGATCGGGAACCGGAACGGTCATCTCCGGGCCGATCAGTAGCCACCTGGGCTATCACTGGCTGTTCTGGCTGCCGGCGATCGCCATTGCCATCGCATGTGTGGTGACCATACTGCGCGTTCCGGAGTCGCCCATCCGCGTGGCCGGGAACGTGTCGATCGGTGGCGCGTCGCTGCTTGCGGCATGGCTTGTCGCTCTGCTTCTCGGGATCAGCCAGGGACCCCGGTGGGGATGGGGATCCAGTTCGGTCCTCGGTCTTCTTGTGCTGGCGGGGCTGCTCATCGCCATCTGGATCATCGTTGAGAGCCGCAGCGCCCAGCCGCTCGTGGATATGCGGATGATGCGGATTCCCACCGTGTACCGGACGAATATCACCGCGATCCTGTTCGGTTTCACGATGTTCTCGATGATGGTGGTCATCCCGCAGTTCGTGGAAACCTCTCGGTCGGCGGGCTACGGGTTCGGTGCGAGCGTCACCCAGGCCGGCCTCTTCATGCTGCCGTCCAGTGTCTTCATGCTGGTCGCCGGCATATTCGCCAGCCGCTTCGGAGCGATGTTCGGCGCGAAGGCGCCGCTGGTCATGGGCGCTCTGATCGCCGCTGCCGCTACCTGTGTCCTCGCATTCGCGCACAGTGAGAATTACATGATCTATATTGCCACTTCATTGATGGGTATCGGGATCGGTCTGGCGTTCGCGTCGATGTCGCACCTCGTGGTTGTAGCCGTTCGTCCCGATCAGACCGGGATTGCGTCCGGAATGAACGCCAACATCCGGACGATCGGCGGCTCGATCGGCACCACCGTTGTCGCCACCGTCATCACGGCCGGGGTGGACGGCGGAACGCTGCCGCACGAAAGCGGTTACACGAATGCATTCGTGCTGATGACCGTCGGATTCGGTGTGGCCGCGGTTGCTGCCGCATCCCTTCCCGATATCCGGCCGTCGGCGGGGACCGACGCCGTCGCAGTGGTCGAGCAGGGACGGACGGTCGTCGACTCCGTGCCACAACCGCGACGGAGCCGCAGGTCCGTGACAATGCAGGGCAAACTATAGAGCGTCCGGCAATAGGGACGCCGCGTCGCGGGGCTGGGGCACGCACCCCAACCCCACTCCTTGATCTACGTCGCCATTGCCGGGCGCTCCTGGTCCCCAGAAGTTCATGGGAGCCGGACGACCTGGGCCGCGTAGGCGAGGCCCGCGCCGAAACCGATGAGCAGCGCGAGGCCACCGGAAGGCACCATTCCGCTTGCGAGAACCTCGTCCATCGCGAGCGGAATGGACGCTCCGGATGTGTTTCCGTGGATCGCGACGTCACGGGCGACGGTCACCGTTTCGGGCAGGGAAAGTACCTTGCACAGCATGTTGATAATACGGATGTTGGCCTGATGAGGAATGAATGCGGCGAGTTCCGCCGCGTCGATCCCGGCCACCTTGAGGGCCTGACGCGCGACGGGTGCCATCTGCCATGAGGCCCACCGATATACCCGCTGACCCGCCATCCGCATCGTCGGCCAGGGCAGCTCGGGGTTGTCGCGCCATTCCAGATAGGAGTGATCGTGCCCGATCGCGTCCCGGCCCGAGGGGTCAGAACCCCACACGACGGGCCCGATGCCCGTTGTTTCCGACGGCCCGACGACAATCGCTCCGGCACCGTCCCCGAACAGAAAGGCCGTTCCCCGGTCATGCGGGTCGATGATGTCCGACATCCTTTCGGTGCCGACTACCAGAACGTATCTGGCGCTGCCGGCGACCACCATGTCGCTGGCCACCGCGAGGGCATGGCAGAAACCCGCGCACGCGGCCGAAAGATCGAACGCAGTCGCGTGTCGCGCACCTAGTCGGCCGGCCACGTCGGTAGCCACCGACGGCGACTGCGTGACATGGGACATGGTGGCGACCACGATGCATCCGACGTCTGCGATTTCGATTCCGGCACTGGCCAGGGCTTTTCCGCCGGCGGTAGCAGCCATTGCGCCCAGTGATTCATCCGCGGTCGCGAATCGCCGGCTACGAATACCGGAGCGGGCTTCTATCCACTCGGGAGTCGAGTCTATCCGTTGGCAGATATCGGAATTGAGGACCACTTTCATGGGCCGGTAGGCGCCCACCCCAAGAATCCGACTGCCGGCGGTGCGGGGTCGGGTTCGAATGATTCCACTCATCACCGAGCCGCCTACGTGCCGGCTGCGGAGGTGGTTTCTCCGGTCGGTACCGTGCGCGGTATCCCACTTTCCATATTGTGTTCCCCCGGGGAGCGGTGAGGCCGGGTGGCCTCGGCGGCAGACGAATCAGTGGTGTGAATATAATGGTCATATCGGCGGGAAATGAACGGTATCCGCGTGTGAGGTGTGCCACCTTGGCGGCTGCTTTTACCAATGGATCCGGCCTGGGAAATTCTGTACTAACTGTAGCCGCATCATACCGTATCGTCTGATGTCGGGCTGCGAAATGGGCGGAAAACGCTGCAGGCGGAGCGGTAGGCCATGATCTAGCCAGCACGCAGCTCGAGGGTAAGTGCTTCTACGGTGAGTAGCGGGACGAGACCGGGATTGGCCGCCAGGGTCCGCCGACACCGCAGGACGGCCTCGAGCCGACGCAGCGTCTGCTCCGGGGTGGACGTCCGCGCCTCCTCCGCCACGGCATCGCCGTGGTCCGGGTGAATCGCCTCGACCGGTGCGCTGAGCTGCCGGACCAGGACGTCGCGGTACCAGCCGGCGAGGTCGACCAGTGCCCGGTCAAGGGAGTCCAGGACGGTCCGTCGTCCACGGCTCTTCTGTGTCTTCTCCAACTCCTTGAGAGCTCCGGCCGCGCCCCGGACCGTCAGCGCCCGGCCCTTCGCGCCGGGTTTCGGCGCCCGAGCGCGTTTTGCCATGGTTCCGGCGGATGTGGCACCCACACCGAGCGCGGTTTTCAGAGCGTCGGTCTCAGCGTCATCGCGGGTCGTGTTCGCCGCTTCCGCGTCGGCGTTCGCCGCCGCCACCAGGTCCGCGGCCGCGGCGAGACAGTCCCCGGTGCGCTGCAGGCGGGTCGGGATGCGCAGCACCTCGGCACGCCGGAGCCGCGTTGCCTCGTCGGTGGCCAGCGCCCGGGCCCGGTCAGCATCGCCCATGGTCGCCTGGGCCGCGAGCCGCGCATGAGCGGGATCCACTCCGTCGCGTTCCAGCATGCCGGCGACCTGCGCGGGGGTGGGAAGGCGTAGCGCGACCACCCGGCACCGGGACCGCACCGTCGGCAGGACGTCGTCCACCGACGGTGCGCACAGTAGGAACACCGACCGTGTGGCGGGCTCCTCCAGCGCCTTGAGCAGCGCGTTGGCAGCCTGCTCGGTGAGCCGGTCTGCATCGTCGACAAGCAGCACCCGCCAGCGGCCGGATGTCGGTGCGCTGGCGGCATCGCGGACGAGCTCACGGATGTCCTTGACGCCCAGCGACAGGCCTTCCGGACGCACCGTGCGCAGGTCGGCCGCGGTGTCCGTCAGCACCGTGTGACACCCGCTGCACTCACCGCATCCCGGGGGTGAATTCTCGCAGTTCAACGCTGCGGCGAAGGCGCGCGCCGCCATTGAACGCCCAGCACCCGCGGGGCCGGTGAACAGCCATGAATGGGTCATGCCTGCGCGGGCCGCGGGACGGGTACCACTCGCGGTCACCCCGGCGGCCGCGGTTGCCGCGTCCGCGAGGGTCTCGACGACCGGAGCCTGGCCGATCAGGACATCCCAGACGCTCACCCGTCCATTGTCCGACTCCGTTGGTCGGCGGTTGCCGGTGGGCCGGCCGGCGACCGCCGAAGCGCCGCCTGGACGGTGGGGAGACGGTCGGGAGGAGCTACCGGGCCGATGGGGCTTTCTTCGTTGTTGCGCGATCGGGCAGCATCTCGGCTGTCATGGTTTCGGGTGGTACGGTCTCGGCCGGTGTGGGCCGCACATATGGGTCCGCGGCGACCGGGTCGAGATCAGTGTGCAGCCGCTCGCTGATGACGTGGCGGATCTCGCTGTGCAGTGTCTGCGGTAGCCGGTTCCCGTCGAGGACCACATAGCGGTCGGGTGCGCTGTCGGCGAGCCTGCGAAACCCGTCGCGCACCCGTTCGTGGAAGGCGACCTGTTCCGCCTCGATCCGGTCGAGGCCGGCGGTGGGGTTGGTCGCCGGCCCGGCCGGATCGACACTCGAGCCGGACATACCGGCCCGTTCCCGGGCCCGACGCAGGCCGATCTCGGCGGGCAGGTCGAGCAGGATCGTGACATCGGGAACCAGTGCCTGGGTGGCCCACCGCGACAGCTCCGCGACCTCGTCCGCCCCGAGCCGGCGGCCGGCGCCCTGGTAGGCGATGGACGAGTCGATGAAGCGGTCGCTGATGACGATCGCACCCCGGGCCAGCGCCGGCTCGATGACCCGGGTGACATGCTCGGCGCGGTCCGCAGCGTAGAGCAGTGTCTCGGTACGCGGGTGCAGGCGTACCGCCGGGTCGAGCAGCAGGTCCCGCAGCGTCGCGCCGATGGCGGTCCCACCCGGTTCACGGGTGATCACGACTTCGCGTCCGGATGACGCCAACCATGATCCCAACCGTTGGACCTGGGTGGATTTGCCGGATCCCTCACCGCCTTCGAGGGCCACGAACAGGCCGGCGTGGCGAGGGCGTAGCGCTGTGGTGCCACGGCCCAGCAGGGCGTTCCACAGTTCGGGCAGGACCGCGATGCCCGTGCGCTGGTCCATCTGCCGGTAGGCGAACAGGCCCACGGCCACCGCGAGCAGGCCGGCGGCGAGCAGGACGATCGTGACCCCGTCGGCACGGAGACGGACGCTTCCCCACAGGCCGATGCGGTGTGATCCGATGAGTCCCACCAGCGCGGGTGCGACGGCCAGCACCAACAGAAGATCAATACGGACCAGGGACTGGACCAGCGCGAAGGTCCGTCCGCGCAGCTCGTCGCTCACCTCTGCCTGCAACAGAGTGTAGCCGGTGACCCACGCGATCCCGGCGAACATGCCGACGAGGACGACAACGACGCACGCGAGAACGAGGTTGGGCATAACGGCCACCGCCAGCATGGCCACCCCGGCGGCGGTGACGCTCAGGCCGAAGAGACGGGAGCGACTGAAGTCACCGAGCAGTCGTGGTCCCAGCGCCATCCCGGCGGCAAGCCCCACGAACACCGCGCCGAACAGGACGCCGTACGCGGAGTCACCACCGCCCAGGATCTGGACGTAGAGCCGCCCGAGCGCCACCACGCATCCGGCTCCGGCGAACCCGCCGAGAATACCGATCACCAGACCGCGGACCAGCCGGTTGTGGCCGACGAACCGCCAACCTTCCGTGATCGACGACCACAGGCCCAGATACGGGTCGGTGCGCTGGTGCTCGGCCCGGCCGATCCCGCGCAGCCGGAAGATCACAATCGCTGATACCAGGAACGTCGCCGCATTGAAGAAGAGTGCGAGGTCCAGCGGGGAGGTCTGAAAGAACGACACGCCGGACGCCAGCGCACGCGACAGGGTGGCCAGCAGTGCGAAGATAGCCGCACCCAGCGGCGCCGAGCCGTACGTAGTGATCAGACTCAGCGTGTTCGCCGCCGCGAGCCGCCGTGCGGGTACCAGGTTCGGCACGCTCGCGTCCTTGGCCGGGTTCCAGAACAGGCTCACGCACTCGATCAGCAGCGATGCGATGAGCAGCCAGGTCAGCGTCCCGACCAGTGGAATGGACACGAACAGCCCGAATCGCAGGATGTCCGCGACGACCATCGTTAACCGCCGGTCGAGGCGGTCCGCTACGACGCCGGCGAGCGGTCCGAAGATCAGCGCGGGCAGCAGTCGGACGATCAGTACGGAGCCGATGGCGAACGCCTTGTCGGAGAAACTCGCCCGCAACGAGCTGGCCAGGGCCGTCGTCGCGAGCAGGCCCATCCAGTCACCCAGGCTGGACAGGGCCAGCGCCAGCCAGAGCCGGCGGAACTGCGCGATCCGCAGGACCGCGCGAAAGTCTCCTTCGGTGTGCTGACGCGGCTCATCAGGGCCGGCCGGTGGTGCCGTGCTGCCGGTAGACGGCCCGCCAGCATCCGACGACACCATCGGGGTCGTCTGCGAGCGTGGCGGGCCAGCGTCGCCGTCTACCGGAATGCCCATCAGTCCGTCCGGCGCGGCTGGGCCGACGGGGCGCTGGATGTGCCGCCGTCCGGCCCTGTCGTGGTCTTCTCGGTTGCGGCCTTCTTGGCCGGGGCTTTCCTGGTGGTGGTCCGTTTCGTGGTGCTTTTCGTGGTGCTTTTCGTCGTGGTCTTCGTGGCGGCCGGCTCCTTGCTGCCTGATCCGGCGGCGGTGCCTGATCCGGCGGCGCGGGCTGTCCGTCGTCTGGGCGTCGCCGGCCCGCGGGCTCGACGGTCGGCGAGTAGCTCGGCTGCCCGTTCCACAGTGATCGACGCGACCTCGTCGCCTTTGCGCAGGCTCGCGTTTGTCTCACCGTCGGTGACATATGGGCCGAACCGGCCCTCCCGCACCACCATCGGCGCACCGGTGGCCGGGTCTGCGCCGAGTTCGCGCAGCGGCGGGCTCTGCGCGGCTTGCCGGCGTCCCCGTGCCTTCGGCTGGGCGATCAGCGCAAGTGCCTCATCCAACGTCACAGTGAACAGCTGTTCCTCCGACTCCAGTGACCGGCTTTCCGACCCCTTCTTGACGTACGGTCCGTACCGGCCATTCTGGGCCGTCACCTCTTCGCCGTCATGGGCAACGCCCAGTGATCGGGGCAGGGTGAGCAGCTTGAGGGCATCGGTGAGAGTGACCGTCTCGGGGGACATCGTGGCCAGCAGGCTCGCCCGGCGCGGCGGGTCTTCGTCCGTGCTGACGTACGGACCGAAGCGTCCGATCTTGACAGTCACGGTCGCGCCGCTGGCCGGGTCGGTGCCAAGGGAGCGGTCCCCGCTCGGCGCGCCGAGCAGCTCCATCGCCCTGGCCACGGTGAGCTCATCCGGAGCAAGATCTTCAGGGACGCTGGCCCGCTGGTCGCCGTGCTGGACGTACGGGCCGTATTTGCCGACTCGGACCATTACCGGTTGGTCGTCGTCCGCCGTACCCAGCGGGATCGAGTTCACCTCCCGGGCGTCGATCTCCCCGAGTCGCTCGCTGACCAGGTGCTTGAGCCCGCCGGAACGCGCGACGCCGCCGGGCTGACCCGCGTCCGAGCCGAAGTAGAACCGGGTGAGCCAGTCGATCGACGCTGCCGTCCCGGCCGCGATGTCGTCGAGATCATCTTCCATCGAGGCGGTGAAGCGGTAGTCGACCAGCCGGCCGAAGTGCTCTTCCAGCAGGCCGACCACGGCGAACGCGACGAAACTGGGGATCAGCGCGCTGCCCTTCTTCCACACGTAACCGCGGTCCTGGATTGTCCCGATGATTGACGCGTAGGTGGACGGTCGCCCGATGCCGAGTTCCTCGAGGGTCTTGACCAGGCTCGCCTCGGTGAAGCGCGGCGGCGGGTTGGTGGTGTGCCCGCGCGGGTTCAGCTCGCGGGTGGCCAATCGGTCGCCTTGGCGGACGTCTGGCAGGCGGCGTTCACGGTCCTCAAGCTCCGCGTCTGGGTCGTCCGCGCCCTCGACGTAGGCGCGCAGGAAGCCAGGGAAGGTGATGACCTTTCCCGATGCCGAGAACTCGGCCTCCTCCCCTGCGCTGGACACCCCACCGAGCCGGATCGTGGCCGACGTTCCGAGGGCGTCAGCCATCTGGCTGGCGACTGTTCGCCGCCAGATCAGTTCGTAGAGCCGATAGCCGTCGATGTCGTCGCGGAGCGCGGTGCGCACCTCACCGGGGGTCTGGAAGTGATCCCCGGCCGGACGGATCGCCTCGTGCGCCTCCTGGGCGTTCTTGACCTTCTTCGTGTAGGTGCGGGGCCGCTCGGGCACGTACTGCGCCCCGTAGAGAGTCCGGGCCTGGTCGCGGGCGGCGGCGAGCGCAGTCTCGGACAGGTTCGTCGAGTCCGTACGCATGTAGGTGATGTAGCCGTTCTCGTACAGCTTCTGTGCCACCTGCATCGTTCGCTGGCTGGAGAAGCGCAGTTTGCGGCCGGCCTCCTGCTGCAGGGTGGAGGTCATGAACGGCGGGTAGGGCGAGCGGCGGTACGGCTTGGTCTCCACCGACCGGACTGCGAAGACGGTGTCGGCGAGCCGGCCGGCCAGGGCACGTGCCGCGGGCTCGTCGAGCCGCACCACGTCCGCGGAGGTGACCTCGCCGGAGGATGCGAAGTCGCGTCCGGTGGCCAGCCGGCGGCCGTCGAGCGCGACCAGGTTCGCCGGCAACGGAGTGGTGTCGGGTGGCTCGGCGTCTGCGGCCCGGCCCTGCGAACCACCATCGCGCGTGGCCAGCGCGCCGAAGACACCTTCGATGTTCCAGTACTCAGCCGAGGTGAAGCGCATCCGGGCGCGTTCGCGTTCGACCAGGACGCGGGTTGCCACGCTCTGGACCCGGCCCGCCGACAGCCTCGGCATCACCTTTTTCCACAGCACCGGGCTGACCTCGTAGCCGTAGAGCCGGTCGAGAATCCGCCGCGTTTCCTGGGCGTTGACCAGGTTCTCGTTGATCTCACGCGGGTTGTCCACCGCTCGCTGGATCGCCTGCGGCGTGATCTCGTGGAAGACCATCCGCTTCACCGGCACGGTCGGCTTCAGCGTCTGCAGCAGGTGCCAGGCGATCGCCTCGCCCTCGCGGTCCTCGTCTGTGGCGAGGTAGAGCTCGCTGGCGTCCTTGACCAGGGCCTTGAGCTTGCTGACCTGGGATCTCTTGTTGGGAGTGACGACGTAGAGCGGCTCGAAGCCGTTGTCGACGTCCACCCCGAGTCGCGCCCACGGTTTGCCCTTGTACGCGACCGGCACCTCCTCGGCGTTACGCGGCAGGTCCCGGATGTGCCCGATACTGGACTCGACCTGCCAGCCAGGGCCGAGGTATCCGGCGATGGTCTTCGCCTTCGCGGGCGACTCGACGATCACCAGTCGGGTTCCGGCTGTGGTGGGAGCGCTCGTCGAGGTGTCGGATCGGCTACCACGCGTGTTCGTACGTGTGGTGGGACGGGACGCGGCGCCGTTACCGGACATGTCCGTGTCCGTGTCCGTGTCTGCATCCGTGTCGGGTGCGGCGCCGGTGTCGAAAGCCGTGGGTTCGACGACGGGTGTCGATGACCCGGCGCTCGACCGGCGCGTCCCGCTGTTTGTCGGCTTCGTGCGCGGGGGCACTTCTCTCCTCGTTGCAGGGGGGGTGGTTCGACTTCGGCATTGCGGCTCGTCGGGCGTGGTGCGTCGGGCGTGGTGCGTCGGTGCGTCGGTGCGGATCGGCCGAACCGCCGGTGGAAACCGGTCCTGGGCTCATTGCGAAGCCCCGGGCCCATGTCCCGACAGTAGGTCGACGCCCACCGGCATGTCAGCCGACCGTGCGGCGGCCCGTCCGGCGTCCGGTGTTGTGGACGCCGGAGGAGACCGTACGCCGTGTTGCGCCCACAGGTCTGCCGGTATCCGACCAGGCGGGCTCGGACCGGCCCCAATCGCCGCCGCTGGGATGCCCCGCCCCGCGCTGGTGGTGGTTGCGCCTCCGCCTGTGGGCCGGGCGGAGGCCGTCGAAGGGATGGGCTACACCGTTGCCTTTGGATTGGCGGCCGAGCGCTGTTCGGTCACTGACGGTACAGCTGCCAGGGCGGTACTACGTCGCTTCGAGTAGATGATCACTGCGGCAATCACCGCGACAACCACGAGCGCGATGGCGATCCGTAGTGGTTTGTTCTCGTCATCACCAACCGAGTACTTCACCACAGATGGTGCGATCAGCAGGCTGACCAGGTTCATTACTTTGATCAGAGGGTTGATTGAAGGCCCTGCGGTGTCCTTGAACGGATCACCGACGGTATCGCCGATGACGGTGGCGGCGTGGACATCGGAACCCTTGCCGCCGTAGTTGCCGTCCTCGACGAACTTCTTCGCATTATCCCAGGCCCCACCGGAGTTCGCGAGAAAGACGGCCATGAGGACGCCGCCGGCGATCGCTCCGGCAAGGTATGCGCCCAGTGACGGGTAGCCGAGCCCGAAGCCGACCGCGATCGGAGCGAGAACCGCAAGGGTGCCTGGAGTGATCAACTCTCGCAGGGAGTCCCGGGTGCAGATGTCGACGACGGCACTGTAGTCGGGCTTCTCCGTGCCGTCCATGATTCCTGGCTTCGTTCGGAACTGGTTACGTACCTCCTCCACTACCCGCCCCGCGGCGCGTCCGACCGCATTGATCGCGAGTCCGGCGAACAGGAACACGACCGCGGCACCGATGATGAGTCCGACCAGCGCATCGGGGTAGGCGATGTCGAGGGTACGCGAGCCCTGGACCGTCCGGCCGGCGCTGATGAGTGCCTCGTTGACCGTGTCGGTGAAGGATCCGAACAAGGCGGTGGCGGCCAGCACCGCGGTGGCGATCGCGATGCCCTTGGTGATGGCCTTGGTGGTGTTGCCGACCGCGTCGAGGGAGGTGAGGATCGCGGCAGCTTCGCCGTCCGCGGCTGCACCGGACATCTCGGCGATGCCCTGGGCGTTGTCGCTGACAGGCCCGAAGGTATCCATTGAAATGATCACGCCGACTGTCGTCAGCAGTCCGGTGCCGGCCAGGGCTACGGCGAAGAGCGCCACCGTGGTACTGCCGGATCCGAGTAGGTATGCGCCGAAGACCGCCCCGCTGATGAGCAACGCCGAATAGACGGCTGACTCCAGCCCGACCCCGATACCGGAAAGAATATTGGTGGCGGGACCGGTCGTGGACGCCTTCACGATGTCCTGGACCGGTTTGCGGTTGGTTTCGGTGAAGTATCCGGTGAGTAGCTGGATGGCTGTGGCCAGCACGATGCCGATGAGGACGGCGCTGATCGCGATGAACCGCGGGTCGCCGTCCTGGCTGCTGTTCTCCAGACCGGGGAAACCGGCGAAGCTGTCCGGCAGGTAAGCGAACGAAACGATGATGACCCCGACCGCGGAGACCAGGGCCGAGATGAAGAAGCCCCGGTTGATTGCTGCCATGCCGTTGCGGTCGCCGTCGCGCGGGACGACCGAGAAGATCCCGATGATCGCGGTGAGTACACCCACCGCCGGCACGAGCAGCGGGAAGACCAGTCCGTTCTCGCCGAATGCCTTGACCCCGAGAATCAGCGCGGCCACCAGCATCACCGCGTAGGACTCGAACAGGTCGGCGGCCATGCCGGCGCAGTCTCCGACATTGTCGCCCACGTTGTCGGCGATCGTGGCCGCGTTGCGCGGGTCGTCCTCGGGGATGCCCTGTTCGACCTTGCCGACGAGGTCGGCTCCCACGTCCGCAGCCTTGGTGAAGATACCCCCACCGACTCGCATGAACATCGCCAGCAGTGCGGCGCCGAACCCGAATCCCTCCAGGACCTGCGGGGCCGTATCACGGAATGCCAGTACGACGACCGCCGCTCCGAGCAGCCCCAGACCGACGGTGAACATCCCGACCACACCGCCGGTGCGGAAGGCGATCCGCATGGCGGCGCGTTCCCCCTGGTGGATGGCTGCGGCGGCGGTCCGGGTGTTCGCCCGGGTGGCAAGGGACATGCCGACGAAGCCGACGAGCGCGGAGAAGACAGCCCCGAGGACGAAGAAAACCGAGCGTCCCACCCGGGCTCCGGTCGTGTCCGCCGGCAGCAGTAGCAGCACGAACGGAATCACGACGACGAAACCCGCCACTGTGATGAACTGCCGTCGCAGATAAGCTGCGGCGCCTTCTTGAACAGCGCGACCGACTTCGATCATCTGGGGGCTTCCCTGGCTCGCGGCGAGCACCTCGCGGACCAAGTAGCCGGCAACCACCAACGCAATCGCTGCGACGGCCGCCACACCGGCGACCAGCCCGAGCTGACCTCCGCTAAGTTCAATAGCGACAGCACTCGGGTTCGTGCCTGCCTCGGCTTGGATCGGGACCATGGGCCCTCCCGGTCAGGTCGGTGCACCCTCCGCGTTCGCCCGGCGCCATTATGGCGTCGCGATGGGCGCGCACGGCCCGACGTCGCACCTGACGACGTCCTCGAGGTCACCGTTCGGGTACGAAGGGACGCCGGACTGGCGCATACGTCGACGCATCGGGTGCGATGGCCAGCATGACTGCCGGCTGGGACGAGTCCGGGTGGTCACCCGGCCCGCTGTCGCACCGTCACACGGCAACCAACGCGCTGGCCCGCGTTCCCCCCGAACCTCCGTCCGGTACCACGGGGAGCACTCACGGCATCCCACCCGGCCTGATCGACCGAGTGTGCGATGCGGCGCAGTCTATCCATACGGCTGTAACACGCGCTCGCTTTTCGGGTGACTCTGGTTGGTAAATGTTACGGTTTGACACGTTGGGCATGTCATTCGTGTAGCGGTGGTGGATGAAGCCGTCGGGACGAAGCGGCCGTGGACGACGCTGTGCAGTGGCTCGTGCCGTGCCTCGTGCCTCGTGCCGTGGCCCGCGACCGCCTCGGCTGTGGCGGAGCGCGGTCAGATCGCCAGGATCGACGTGTCCGCTGTCTTGCTGATCGGCCAGCGCATCGTGACCACCGTTCCGGCCGAGTCGGGCCGCGCGGTGATGGTGACGTCATCCACCAGGCCCTGGATGAGAGCGAGACCGAGCCCCGTGGGAACCACCGAGGACATTTCGTCGCCGATGTCCTCGCCGATCTGAGCGCCGTCGATATTGATCATTTCGGGCGTGCAGACCTGGCCGTCGTGGTGAGCGGGCGAAATCCGGTGACCTCCCGGCCCGCAGTCGGACACCGATACCTCGAACACGTCGTCATCATCACCGGCCCGGACGATCACGAGCGCCTGTGGGTCGAACCGGCGGTTCACGCTGACGGCCCGGGCGCACGCTTCGCCGACCGCGAGCTTGACCTCGTCCATGATCTCCTCGGGTACGCCCGAACGTCGACTGACCGCAGCTGCGATCATCCTGGCTGTACGGACGTGGCCCGGCAGGGCGGCGAAGCGCAATTCGACGGTGGGCATGCGTCGCTTACCTGCCTCTCGATGCGGAGATCGTGTTCTGGGGTGGGTGACGGTTCGGGCGCAGGTGGAATGACCGAGCATAGGACCGTCCGGCTTCCGATGTCTTGCCGACCGTCTGGGTGATATCGCCCCTTCGCCCGGCAGCGGGACCGTGCCCACCTCCGCCGACGTGGTCCCAACCCCCTGGCCACGCGTACGCCTGACCGTGACGTCTGCGGGCGGCTGGGGCCTGCCTAGTCCTTCGCGGCGAGCGCCTCCTCAACGGAGGCGTGGATGGGGAAGACCTTCGTCAGACCGGTGATCCGGAAGATTTTCAATATCCGTTCCTGGGTGCAGACCAGGCGCAGCGACCCCTCATGTGCGCGGACTCGCTTGAGGCCTCCGACGAGCACACCAAGGCCGGTCGAGTCGAGGAACTCGACGCCTTCCATATCGACGATGAGATGGTATGACCCGCCCGACACGAGATCGATGAGCTGCTCGCGCAGCTTCGGCGCGGTGTAGACATCAATCTCGCCGCCCACGACGACGATCGTGAAGTCCCCTTCCACCCGGGTCGTGAGAGACAGGTCCACGGTTCCTCCTGGCGTGTGCTCCACAGCCGTCCGGCCGGACGGCCGACATCACGGCGCCACTACCCTCCCACGCTCGGATCAATCCGGCTCACCGCGACACAGCCGCCGGGTGCATCGGTCGCTGTCCGGCATTGGATTGTGATCCATTCGTCTTCTCCTTGTCTGTTGTTGGTTGATATGTGGTTGTAGTTGTAGTTGTGGCCGGTCGTGCCGTCGGTTTGTTGCCGCCGCTACGCCGCGGTGGTCCAGCGGTGGTCACCGGCTGGTTGACCCGGTGGACGAGCACGTCCGCCCAGCCGGGGTACCCCTGTTCGGGGATCCTGACCTACGCTGAGCTGCTGTGGCCGCAACCGTGGTGCCCGAGGACGCACCGGATCGTGGTGCCCTGATTCTTGATCGACTTTTTGCGGACGCCAGCCGGCGGCGGTGCGTGACACACGTGGAACATGTGCCGGCCCGGGTTGGTACGCGGGTTCCCTGGCCGGTGTGGGCGGATCCGGTGCTGGTCTCACGGCTGCGTGCCGCCGGGATCGATGAGCCGTGGAGCCATCAGGCGCTCGCCGCCGAGCATGCACATGGCGGAGGCAGCGTCGTACTGGCGACCGGTACGGCTTCGGGTAAGTCGCTGGGATACCTCATGCCCGTGCTCAGTGACCTGCTGGCCCAAGCGTCCGCCCGGGCGCTCTATCTCGCTCCCACCAAGGCACTGGCGAACGACCAGCTCCGCGCTGTTCGTGCGCTCAACCTGACCGGAGTACGCGCCGCCACGTACGACGGCGACACACCCGCGTCCGAACGTGACTGGGTCCGGGCTCACGCGACGTTCGTGTTGACCAATCCTGACATGTTGCATCGCGGTGTCCTGCCGTCCCATCGGCGGTGGGCCGCGTTCCTGCGGGGTCTTCGATATGTCGTGGTCGACGAGTGTCACGGTTATCGGGGCGTGTTCGGCTCCCACGTCGCACAGATACTGCGGCGGCTGAGACGGGTGGCTGCGCGGTACGGGTCGACGCCCGTGTTCGTGCTGGCATCGGCGACGGTCTCCGACCCGGGTCGCTCCGCTGGCCGCCTTACCGGGCTCGATGTCGAGGTCGTCGAGGATGACGCCTCCCCGAGAGGCGCGACTCGGTTTGTACTGTATGAACCTCCCCTCATCACCCCGTGGCAGCCGCCCGCGCCGCCTGAACCATCCCGGCCGCGGCCGTATCCGGCAGGTCGCCACCCTGCCGGTACCCAACCGGCAGGTTCCGAACAACCCGCCGTGCAATCGACGCCGTCGATGCAGCCCCGGCGCTCGGCCGTGTCGGCGGTAGTGGCGCCGGCGCCCGCTGGGATGGGACCTGCAGGACAGGGGGAGTCGTCGATCCATGGCCATGCCGGTGCGTCGGTCCGCCGCTCGGCGACTGCGGAGGCTTCGGACCTGCTTGCCGATCTCGTCGCCGACGGCGTGCGTACTCTTGTGTTCGTGCGGTCGCGAAGGGCGGCGGAAGTAGTCGCGCAGTCCGCCCGGCGAGCGTTGTCCGACGTTTCGAGGGATCTCGTCGACCGGGTCGCGGCCTATCGCGCGGGCTATCTGCCGGAAGAACGCCGGGCGCTGGAGGCGGACCTGCGTTCGGGACGACTGCTCGGGGTTGCCGCGACGAACGCTCTCGAACTGGGCGTGGACGTCACCGGGCTGGATGCCGCCATCATCACCGGGTATCCGGGCACTCTTGCGTCGTTGTGGCAGCAGGCTGGCCGTGCGGGTCGTAACGGCCAGGGAGCCGTTGCGGTCCTGGTCGCTCGTGATGATCCTCTCGACACCTATCTCGTGCACCACCAGGAGGCCCTGTTCGGTCGGCCGGTCGAGGCCACCGTGCTTGATCCTGACAACCCCTATGTGCTCGGCCCCCATCTCGAGTGCGCGGCGGCGGAACTGCCGCTGACCGAAGCCGACCTGGATCTTTTCGGGCCGGTCGCCCGCACCACAGTCGATGACCTCGTGCGTCGTGGCCGGCTCCGGCGCCGACCGGCAGGGTGGTACTGGACCCACCGTCACCGACCTGATGTTGACATCCGTGGCGTGGGTGGTGCGCCTGTGCGGATCGTGGAGGCATCGACAGGGCGTCTGCTCGGAACGGTGGATGCCGCGACATCGCATTCGACGGTCCACTGTGGCGCGGTGTATCTCCACCAGGGCAGTTTTTACGTGGTCATCGAATTCGACCTTGACGTGGCAGTCGCCTTCGTTGAGGCGGATACGCCCGACTGGACGACCTGGGCCCGGGAGCGCACCGATATCAGAGTGCTGGACGTGGCCCGTTCCCGGACGGTAGGCGAGGTCGCACTGCATCTGGGGACGGTTGAGGTCAGTAGTCAGGTGGTCGCCTACCAGCGGCGCCAGATCGTGACCGGACGCGTCGTCGGAGAGGAGCCGCTCGACCTTCCCGCACGACACCTGCGTACCCGGGCAGTCTGGTACACGGTGACCGACGGGTTGTTGGCCGAGGCGGAGATCGACGAGGATGACGTCCCTGGCGCGGTCCATGCGGCCGAACACGCGGCGATCGGCATCCTCCCGCTGTTCGCGACCTGTGATCGGTGGGACATCGGGGGAGTGTCCACTGCGCTGCATCCGGATACGGGCCGGACCACGGTATTCGTCTATGACGGTCATCCGGGTGGAGCCGGTTTCGCCGAACGGGGTTTTCTGCGCGGTGAACCGTGGCTCCGGGCGACTCGAGACGTGATCGCGGCATGTGAGTGCGCTGCCGGATGCCCGTCGTGCGTGCAGTCGCCCAAGTGTGGAAACGGGAACGAGCCGCTGGACAAGCCGGCCGCGCGCCGGTTGCTGGAGGCCGTACTGCGGCGACTCGATCCGGTCGGAGCCGGCCGGGACACGTCTTCGTAGCCTGTCAGCCGGCACCCCGACGGTACTGCTAGCTAGATCATCACTGACGGTTCCGTACCACGGGCCGGCACGGGCTCGAGCAACCAACGGTCCAAAGCCCCGGAGCGCGCCCGGAAGGTCGATCGCTGCTGCGATCTCCACGGTGCCCCCCGATATCGTGCAGGACAGGACACGGCCATGGTTCGCGAGCCCGATTTCGCGGGCCCGTGCGCACATGGACAGCGGGTCGCCGGATGGGTCGCCCGCGGCCGCGAGCGCGGCCATGTCGGCGGCGTTCGCGGCCCGCTGGCGACAGACCGCGATCATTGCGACCATCAGGACGACGCCGGTCAAGGTCCCGAGAACGAGGAATGCGGAAAGCATGAGGATGGTCGCCGAGCCCGTATCGCCGGGGTCTTTCCTGCGCGGCGTGTGCCAGCCGTCAGATGCGCTGCGGCGCCGCCGGTCGGGGCGCCCGTACAGGTATGACCGGTCCGTGTCGGTAGCAGACATCGCTCTTCCTCCCGCTGTGACCAACCATTCAAAACATGGCGTGTTCTGAGGGCCGATCAGATTGTTTCTGCTGATTCGAGCGGCGCTGTCGAGGACATCATGATGTTGACTGAAGGCATGATGTCAGCGAGTCCCCCGGTTGCCCGGACACCTAGACGGACCTGTACCACAACAAAGTTCCTGCCGTGGTTGACAGATATCTCGGCACCACGTGGCGCGGCCCTCCTCGACCATGAGCGCACTACTTCGTCGGTTTCCCCGCGAGCAGCCGCACGGGCTCCGACGCGAGCTGCCTCCGCGCATTGAGCCTGAAGGGATACCGCGCTGAGAAGCCAGATCGCAATCAGCAGAACGAGTATCAGGGACGGAATCGCGACTGCCAGTTCGGCGGTCGCCTGGCCGCCGTCGCGAGCCGTGTGCCGCTGAGCGGCAGCCACTACGGGACATGGAACGGTGTCTGCTGCGTGGCCTCCGGGCGCAGGCTGAAGATCATCAGCACGCATCCTTCGGCCCATTGACATCACCGGGGCCGTCCGTCTCCGGATCATAGGTATGACCGTGCTCTCTTCGGTTTCAGGCCTCAGAAGGGAATCGACAACGCCCGGCTGACCACGTTGGCCAGGAGAGCGCGAGTTGCCGGACTGTGGATTACCGCATAGAGAACAGCGGCGAACCCGACCGCGGCGACCGTGCCCACGGCGTACTCGGCTGTCGACATTCCCGCGTCGTCGCGGCGTTTCCGAATCGATCTGAACCCGATGTTCCCGCCGCCGGCTCGAACCTGATGTGACGCGCTGGTCGTCACTGGTGTGAGCAGATCCACGAATATGCTGACCAGCAGTTGCCTCCAATGAGTAACGATCAGATGGTCGCGTGACGGGAGTGCGGACATGACGGGTGACCTCCAGATCGGCCGCTCCTGCCGGTGGCGGGAACTCCGAATGTCGTTCGGAATTTTTCTTCGATCCGTATAGGTATTATTTCGTGCGAATGCGTTGGTGGCGAGCGCGAACATCGCGCTGTGGATGACGGCCTGTTGTCCACAGGCCGGTTGGGCGTGGGTCATCGGGCCAGACGATTCACAGCAGGTTCTGACAGGTGCGCGTCCCGTGTCGCCGGACCCGGTGGGACCCGGTGGGACCCGCTCGGGTTCGGTCGGGTTCGGTCGGGTCCGGTCGAACCCGACAAGCGCGGTCATAGCAGTGCCAGACCCGTGCCAGCCCCTGCCACCACCGGCACGACCCCCAATGCAATGAATGCGGGCAGGAAGCACAGCCCGAGTGGTGCGACCGCGGCGACTCCCGCTCGGCGTGCCGCGACCAGAGCGCGTTCCTGCTGTTGTGCGCGGGTCTGGTCCGCGAGTCGTTCAAGCGTTGCCGCTAGTCGGGCGCCCGAGTCCTCGGTCCGGTGCAGCGCCCGTGCGAACGTCGCGATCTCACGCGCCGCCGTTGTGCCCTCCGGTACGCCTGTGATGGCCCACCAGCTCGGCATGGGCCGGCCCCCGGGGGCGGGCTCGAGCAACCGGTGACAGGCCTCGCCGATGGGCGCTCCAAGCCGCAGAGCGCGTCCGACCAGGCCCAGCTCCGTGCCGAGTGGTCCGCCGACCGCGTCGGCGACGATCTCCAAGGCCGCCACGACTGGTGCGCCGGCGGTCAGGCATGCCGCCATGAGGTCGAGGGCCAGTGGCAGGTCGTAGGCAAGGCGTTCGTGGTGGCGTCGGGTGTGGCTATCCGGCACAGCCGCCAACAGGCGGACTGCGGCCACGCCGAGAACGATGCCGCTCACTATTCCCGCGGGACCACCGAACACAACGGTTGGACCGATGCCGGCTGCGGTCCCGAGAGCGATCCGCCGAAGCACCGACCTGCCCGCGGCGGGTTGTGCTTCCTCGCTCGAACCGTAGCTCCAACGGTTCCCCCACCCGTTGCTCCAGCGGCGGATGCTTGCGCTGCGGTGGCCCTGCGCGGCTTCGTTGCGACCCTTCGACATGTGCCTGGTCACAAGCGCTCGCGTCGGCGTTGTGTCGGCCTGGGTCGGCGGGGTGAGCGAGCGTGTCCGACGCCACACATGATCGCCTAGTGTTGTGATTCCGGCCAGCCACGACGCCGACGCCATGGCTGTCGCCGCGGCGACAAGCATGGCCCACTGCGGCGGCCCGGTCACAGCGCCACCGCCACCATCGGCTGGACGTCGGAGCGGGGCTGGTCGGTCCCTCCCCGCGATCGAGCCGTTTCGGTGAGTCTGTTGATCCATGCCAGGCCGGCGAGGTCGAGCATGGCACCGATCGCGAGACAGACGGTTCCAACCGGGGTGTTGAGTAGGACGTCCAACGGGGAAGCGCCGATGAGCATGCCGAGCCCGATCCCGGCAAGAGGCAAGGCGGCGACCAGCCGTCCTGATGCGCGTGGTCCGGCGAGTGCTGCCGATACCTCGCAGTCCTTCTCCCGCTCGGCCCGGACCACCGCGGCGAGCCTGTTCGCCATCGGAGCCAGTGGAATACCGGCGATCTGGCTCACCCGCCAGGCGGCCGCAAGCTGGCGCAAGGTTGGCGCTTGGCAACGTTCCAATGTGGCCGCCGGGTCCAGCCGGTGGGCAAGCCCGGTGCGCAACGCCCGAGAGTCGCTCACACGGGTACCGCGGCGCGGCGGGCGGTGGCGAAAGCGCGGCCGATTCGTCTCATCACCGACGTCTTCGACGGCTGTGCGCAGTGCTTCGGACGGGCTTCGGCCCGCCTCCAGTTCGGTGGCGAGGGCGGCGAGCACCTCCTGGGCGTCGGCACGCTGAGCGTCGTGCCAGCGTCGTACCGCCGCGCGTCGCATGGCTCGGTGGGCGCTCACAGCGGCGACCACGGTGACGCAGGCCACTACCGGCCCGAAACAGGCGCCGCTGACAGCTGCCGCAGCGGCCCAGATCGCCGGTAGTACCCAGGTACGGGCTACTGGCGGTTCCGGTAGGTCGTTCACGTCCCTGCCGGACCGCCCGGTCGCCGGTGGCCTCGTCGTCGCCACCCGAACCTGTGGTGGACGCCGTCCGATCGGTCCCGAGGCGAGTGCGGCGGCAGCGGCTGCGCAGATGGTGGCCAGCGTCAGCATCACTGGCTGCCTGGGGCACTCTCGCGAAGCATGCCCGGACGTGGCCCGCCGCGTTCGGCAAGTAGTCGATCAAGGACGAGGGCGCCCGCCCCGGCCACGACCACGCTGGCCGTTGCCTCGCGTTCGGGGTCCGCCGGCGTTACGTGATGCTGGCGTAGGCGCAGGGCGCCGAGAACGCGGACAAGCCCGCTCTGGTCGCGGTAAAATACGCCGATTTCGGTAAGTCTGCGCATTCCATCACGATCTCGGTTGATATGGACGACAGCCTGTACCGCCGATGCGAGTTGGCTGTGCACCGCGGCGCGGTCCAGTCCGGCAAGCGCGGCGAGAGCCTCCAGCCGCGCCGGGACGTCCGCCGGCGTATTGGCATGGATGGTGCTCAGGCTCCCTTCGTGGCCCGTGTTGAGCGCGACCAGAAGGTCTACGACTTCGGCGCCGCGGACCTCACCCACAACGATTCGGTCCGGTCGCATCCGCAGTGCCTGACGAACCAGATCGCCCAGATCGATCCCGCCGGCACCCTCGATGTTGGGCGGACGGGACTCCAGCCGCACGACATGCGCGAGATCGGCGACGAGTTCCACGGTGTCCTCCACGACGACAACACGTTCGCCCGGGTCGACCCGACCCAGAAGTGCGGCCAACAAGGTGGTCTTTCCTGAACCCGTTCCGCCCGTGACCAGGGTTGCCAGGCGAGCGCGGACAAGCGCGTCCAGTACCTCCGCCATGGCAGGTTGTATCGTCCCGGTCACAACAAGGTCGCCCAATGTGAAGGGTCGCCGTCTGGGGATCCGCAGCGACAGACATGTCCCTGCTACCGAGACCGGGGCGAGCACCGCGTGCAGGCGGGTGCCGTCACCGAGCCTCGCGTCGACGAACGGGGTTGCCGCGTCGAGGCGCCGCCCGGTCGCCGCGGCCAGGCGGACCGCGAGGCGACGTACCGCGTCATGGTCGGTAAAGGTGACGGTGGATCGCTCGAGACCGACACCTCGATCTATCCAGACCTCGTCGGGTCCATTGACCAAAATGTCGGTTATGGCCGGATCGGCGAGCAGTGGCTCGAGTGGCCCGGCACCGACGAGCTCCGACTGGAGCGAACGGTGCAGTGCGAGCGAGTCGCTGTCGACCGGTCCGGTTTCCGCCCGGACCGCCATGGCGATTCGCGAGGATGTCAGCGTCCCGTCCGCGCTTACGAGCCTTCTCCGGATGCCGGCCAGGAGCGCCTCGTCCGGCTGCGTCCCGCCCGTCATACCGCAGGCAGCGGCCGTGCCCGGTGTGGGTCGTAGGTGATCTGTTCCGGCCCGTTCGACCGCGATGTCATGGGACGGATGACCCGGCGTGGCCCCCACGGTCGGACTGCCGCCCGGATACGCGCTCATGCAGCCACGTCCGCGTGCGCCAGACCCAGTTCGTTGAGGATCCGCCCGCTGACCCTGGCGAGAGAGCTCCGGCGGCGGCTACCCGGCGGTTCTCCTCGTTCGAGCCCGGTCGCGAGGCCCGATTCGTGCCTCAGTACCCCGGCAACCGGCAGCGCGAGCGCGTCCGAGACCGCCTCGGCATCCAGCCGGGCCGGGCCCGGGAGCCGCACGACAAGACGGAGGTCCGAACAGTGCCGGTTCGCGGTGTCGCAGATCCGGCCGGCGGCGGCGATGGCGCGGACCTCGGCCGGCACGACCACAATGATCATTTCTGCCACCTGCATCGCGATGGCGGCGGCCTGGTCGGGAAACCGGGGAAGATCGACGACGAGCAGATCCTTACCGCGCCGGGCACTGGTCAGCATTGAGGTCATGACGGCCGGCGGGATCGCGGTCGGGCTGGTCCTGTCCCAGGACAGCACGGCGAGGTCCCCGAGACAGGGCAGCGACTCGGCCAGCAACCGGCGGGGAGTTCGCCCGCGGGTCGCTGCGAGGTCCGGCCAGCGCATGCCTGGTCGATCCTCAATTCCGAGAGCAAGGTCGATCCCCCCGCCGAGCGGGTCGGCATCCACCAGCACGGTACTGAGGTCTCGGCGCAAGGACGCCAGGGTCAACGCGATCGCGAGACTGGTGGCCCCTGCACCGCCTCGCCCACCGATCACGCCTACGACGGTGGCGCGGCGCTGATTCGGTTCGGTGGCGGTGGCGAACGCCTCGACGAGCCAGTCTTCCGCGTCCGGCAGGAAGGCCACATGCTCGGCGCCCAGACGCACCGCCGCCTCCCATACGCCACCGTCGTCGAGGTCGGAGCTCAGCAGGACCACGCCCGGACGCCGTGGCAGGCCGGCGGCCACGCATGACGCCACCCGGTCGGCGCCGACGACGACGAGCGGGGCGTTGTTCCAGTACCTGCGGGCGAGGTGCGCGTCGACCACGGCGTTCACGGTGACGCCGGCAGCCGCGGCGAGCCGGAGGACGTTGTCGAGGAGCTGTGGATCATCGGTGATGGTCAGCGGCCGGAGGCTCGGTTCGGGCTCGGGTACAGCCAGGGCAGGAGCGGGCGGTGCGGACGTCATGGCAGTGCCCTTCCGTCGTCGGGGATGGGGACGGATGCTCACCATGACGCATATGGGGCTTGTGGAGGATTTTCCCTCCACAAGCCCCATATATGGTCTAATTAAGATTTATACCGACTCAGAGCTCCTGGAGGACCCAGAGTTCCTGGAGGACCCAGAGTTCCTGGAGGACCCAGAGCAGCCGGAAAGAGGAGCGTGGCGACCGGGGGGACGGCTCCCGTTTGGGGGGCGTCGCGGGAGCCGTCCGTGGGATCTCGTCGTCAGCCGCCAGGGATCCCACGATTGCCGGACGAGGGCGCGATGGGCTCGCTCGACATTGCCGATGCGTACCCTTTCCGTGGGCGGCGAAACCGTCATCCGGGCGCGGTTGCGGCGTGCCCGCCCGCCCGCTGGCCGGCGCGCCTCAGCTGGCGCGGGTGATGGCCTCGCAGATGGCGAGGGACTCGCGGGCACCCAGCTCCACGGCCCGTGCATAGTGGATGATCCATTGACCGACGCCCCGGGCATCGGTCCCGATGTAGGCGCGTGCCGCCGCGGCATAGCCACCTGGGGCGCCGCCGGTGCACGTCTGCTCGCCGGGGATCTGCGCGGCTTCCACATGCCCGACATCCGTGGCGGTCACGGCCTTGGGGTCCAGGCCCCGGCTGATGAGTACCAGCCGTCCGGCCGCCCGGGCGATGATCCCGTCAAAGGCACCGAACGGACGGATGGCCAGCAGTTCGCCCTCCACGATCGCCGCCGTGATGATCGCCGGGGCGGACGTCCGGGCCAGCAGCAGCTGTGTGAGCCCGTCCAGCCGCGCGGTGGCTTCGGCGGGTGTCGGTGCCGGGCCCAGGGCAAGGGGATCCGCCGGGTCGGTGCAGCTGCCCGCTGTGGCCGGGGTGGGCAGGTCGTCCATGACGGCCGGCTCGACGGCCGGGCTGGACCGACCCGCTACCCGTGGGCGTCCGAGATCGGCGTCGGTGAGCAGGCCGCGCGCGACGAGCACGTGCATCCGGGCGAGTGCCTGGCGGGGTGCCCGATCCCAGGTGTCGCGAAGTGTCCCCAGCTCCGCGTGGAGCCGGACCGCGCCCAGCGTGACCCTGAGCGAGTCACTGTCACCGGCGACGGTCGCCACCGGAAGATCGTGGACGAGGTGGTCGCGCAGATCGTCCAGATCGATGTCGTGACCGTCCAGCGCTGCTGATGCGCGCGCGGTGCGCAACGATGCCTCGGCTGTCACCTTGGCGCTGTCGCGGCGCATGACTCGGTGTCGTAACAGGGTGTCCACCGACGTTCGGGCAGCGGTGACCGCGTCGGTGACGCCCGGCAGGGTGGCGAGGCGGGCCAAGGGGTCCGGCCCGACTACGGCGGTCATTGCCGGTACGCTACCGCCTGCCCGCCCCATGGATGCCGCCCCATGGATGAGCAGCTGTGCAACGGCAGGCACGATGGGTCTCCGGTTACGCGGGAAGGCCCATGATTGCACGATCTGTGGTCGATCAGGTATGCATGGTAATTCTGGTCGCCTCGCGGGACACTCGGGGCAGGACATCTGCGCGGGACATCCGGTGAGCGTTGCGTAAGTGGACGAACGCGATCTCGCCATGGTCCACATGTCACACTGAGGGCGTCCGAAAGTCCGGAAGAAAATGCCCGGACCGGCCAGGTATGCGCATCACAGCGCGTCTGGGCGGCGGACCAGCTCTGGACGCGGGACACTTCGCACGAGGGGTCCGCGGCGGGTGATACGGGATTGTCGTACCCCACCTGATCAAAGGATGATATGATCATGGTTTTCGTGCCGCCGGCGGCCCGGAGACTGGATGAACGCGGGGGAGTTGTGGGCCGCCAAGGCGGTCCTCAAACGCGTGCACAACAACCATGGACGAGCGTTGCGGATGTGTTGACTGTCGCCGATCGGGCACCATCTGGTGACCTGGACGGTATCGGGCGCTGCCTTGTGCCGCGACCTGTACGACCGGCAGTCACCGCTGCGACGGACAACCCGTGCCCAGTGGGCCGAGGCACGCGGTCAGAAATCGTATCGCGCGCCCGAGGCTCCAGGGCCGCCAGAAGGAGGACCAACCGTGTCGACTCCAACGCAGAACCGACCAGCGGCCCGGGAAGCGACCCTCGGTGAGCTCGTCGCGCTCGCGGCGCGAGACCTGTCGCTACTCGTCCGGCAGGAGGTCGATCTCGCGAAGGCGGAGCTTTCGAAGCAGGCGACGTCTGCCGCGCTCGGCGTAGGCTTTCTGGTGGTTGCCGCCGGTCTCGGGTTCGGTGCTCTGATCGCAGTCACGATCGGGCTCGGCGAGCTGTTCACCTGGGCCGGAGTGGAGCGGTTCTGGGCGTACTTCCTAACCGCACTGCTTTATCTGGTCGTCGCCGGGGTGTTGGGCCTGTTCGGGGCAACGCGCTTGAAGAAGATTTCGCCGCCTGAGCGCACCTTGCAGACGGTCAAGGAGGACATCGCGTGGCTGAAGCACCCGACGGCACTCGCGGACACCGGGGCGAACCACTCCAACGGGCACATGTCGGGTAACTCGCGGAGCTCGGTGCCCATCCACTGAGTGCCCATCCACTGAGGGTCCATGGACCCTCCACCGATGGAACATCGAGGGTCGCAGAGATCTCATAAGGATCACACAGAAATCTCACAGCGATCAAAATTTCATGGTAATAACATGGAAAGCGTGCGGAAGGAACATATAAGTAATTCTGAGATGCGATGGAGGCCCTCGTTCCAGACGTCAGCGCCGTTCTTGTAGACGGTCCGTGGCAGCACCGTGACGTATCCGCGAACGGCACCCGCCTGCATGTGGCCGAAATCGGCGACGGCCCGCTGGTGCTGTTGCTGCACGGTTTCCCGCAGTTCTGGTGGGCCTGGCGCCATCAGCTGACCGGTATCGCCGCGGCCGGATACCGGGTGGTGGCTGCGGACCTGCGTGGCTACGGCGCCAGTGACAAACCGCCGCGTGGGTATGACGCATTCACCCTGTCCGGCGATGTCGCCGGTCTGGTCCGGGCGCTCGGCGAGCGGGATGCGGTGATTGTCGGGCACGACTGGGGCGGCGTGGCGGGGTGGACGACGGCCGCCCTTTTCCCGCGGCTCGTGCGCGGACTCGTGGTGCTCGCGATGCCCCACCCGCTGCGGGTCCGGCATGAGATGCTGGCCCGTCCACGCGGCCAGGGCCTCTCGGGCCGCCATCTGATCACTTTCCAGCTGCCGTGGCGTCCAGAGCGGCAGCTGGTCGCCGACGACGCGGCTTATGTGGGGCATCTGTTGCGGTTGTGGGGCGGTCCGGGCTATCCGGAGGCGGAGGTGGAGCGCCGTTATCGTGAAGCGATCCGCATCCCCGGGGTTGCGCACAGTTCCATGGAGTACCATCGGTGGGTTTTCCGGTCGCTGTTCCGGCCGGACGGGGCCCGTTTCGCGGCTGCGTTGCGCCGGGAGTCGGTGACCGCGCCGACGTTGCAGCTACACGGCCGCCTCGACCGGTACATGTTGGCGCCGACCGCGCAGGGTTCCGGGCGTTACGTCAGTGGTCCCTACACCTGGAAGCTGCTGGACGGGGTGGGGCACTTCTTGCCGGAGGAGGCGCCGGACACCATCACCGATGAGATCGTCACCTGGCTTGCATTTCAGGAGACTGGTATTCAAAAAATACCACAGCGTAACATTCTGGACCAATCAGTCAGTCGTAGCCCTACCAGTGGTAGCCCTGCTAGTCGCAGCCCCGGGTGCTGACGGCGGCGGTGGCGACGCGGCCGGCTTTCGCCGAGCCGTCCACCTCGGCGCTGGTCAGCGCATACCCGGTCTCCGAGTCGTTCGTCGCGGCGGCGAACACGACTCCGAAGACGGTTCCCGTCTCGGACAGCAGCGGCCCGCCCGAGTTTCCCGGCAGCACTTGGCCGCGGACGGCGTAGATGTCACGCACCACCGTGCCCTGGGAGTAGATGTTGGGTGCTCTGGCGGTCTGCCGGTTGCGGATACGTGCCGCCGCCGTCGTGTAGGGACCGTCCTGCGGGTACCCTGCGACGACCGCGTCGTCCCCCGCGCGACCCTCCGGGTCAGCCTGGAAGGCCAGCGGCGTCCGGTGCAACCCCGGCACGTACAGAACCGCGATGTCAGTGTCCGGATTGAACAACACCACCCTGGCCGCCATCATGGTGTTGCCCACTTCGACCTGTGGCCGCGGCACTCCGGCGACGACATGGGCGTTCGTCATCACCCGCTCCGGGGCGTAGACGAAGCCGGAGCCCTCAACCTGTTTGGAACATGAGGGCGCGACACCCCGGACCTTCAGAATGCTGGCAGCCGCCGTCTGTACGCCGGTGGTGGTGGCAGCCTGTGCGTCCGGCGGATCGACCGGGATGATCCGTCCGCCGCCGAGGTTGGCGAAGACTTCCGGGAAGCCCTTCTGGTCGGCAAGCTGGCGGAGATCGGCGAAGGCATGCCGGACAGCGTCCGGCATGGCCCCGTCGACGGTCCTGAGCACAGCTGATCGGCGGACGAGTTCGGCGAGGGTGCTGAACGGGGACCGGTCGATGGCTGTCGCCAGGAGCCATGCCACCAGCAACACCGAGATCCCCGAAAGCAACGCGCCGGCGACCGCGTCGACGGTCTGGCCGGGGCGCCATGTGAGGCGGTTGCGCAGCGCCGCACCGATGGCGGTGGCGGCGATCTGCCCGATCAGGGCGAGTACGAGGACGACCAGGATGCCGACGACGGCACCGTTCGTCTCGGCTCCGATCAGCCGCGCGAACGGCGCGGCGATGTTCGCGCCCAGCACGCCGCCACCGAGGAAACCGACGAAGGACAGCGCCCCGACGACGAAGCCCTGCCGGAAGCCGGACACGCCGAAGACGATCACCGCGGCGAGCAGGATGATGTCGAGCATTCTGGCGGCCCGCTATCCGTTAGCTGATTGTTAGAGTGCCACGCATGCTCGGGTGGATCGTGCAGACGAACGGGTACTGCCCGGGTTGATCTATCGTAAATGTCACCGATCGTGGTGTATCTGTCGAGGCGTAGTTGGTCCGGGCTGCCGGAATCGTCGGGATCACGAAGTTGTGCGGGGGAGAGCCGCGCTCGACGGTCAGGTTCACCGTGATTTTTCCGGGTTTCGCAATCAGTGTCGAGGGCGAGAACTCAAGCGATGCCGTGCCCACGATGTCGAAGATCTGGACACCATTTTCGATCTTCGGTGTGGCACTCGCGGCGGCCGTGGCCGAACCTGCCGAACCGGCCGGCTGATCGCTTCCGCAGCCGCTGAGGCTGAGGCTGAGGAGCAGCGTCGCAAGGACGATGCTGATCGCAGCGCGACCAACGCTCGTTCCCGTACGGATGCAGGCGGGACGCCTGCCGGGCCGGTCGGGCCGGGGCTGTGGGCGCTGGGAACTGCGTGGGCCCGTTGTTGCGCTCATGCGTGCCTCCGGTCATTCATCGAGCGGGCTGACCGTATCGCCCGGGTGTGCACTCATTCGGAGCCACCCGTCGGTTCCGGTGTCCGACCGGCGTCGGCGGGCACTCCGGCGGGCACTGACGTGGCAGGTGCGGGGGCCTCCACATGCTCAGCCGGGAGCCATGAGCGCTCCCAGCCGCCCATCCGCAACAACGCGTCGAGCAGTCCGCCGGTGAAGCCCCAGATGAACATGTCGTGGGCGCGGAAGGCCGGGCCCAGATAGCCGGTGCTGGCGTGGTGGACCAGCACCCGGTTCGCCGGATCCGCGAGCGTCGCGACGGGTACCCGCGCGACCGACGACGTCTCGTTCGGGTCCAACGGCGCTACCGGGCACGGCGTGTGCCACCACGCCAGCACCGGCGTGACGAGGAAGTGGCTGGGCGGCAGGTAGAGAGCGGGGCCGGTGGCCAGCACCCGGACACACCCTGGGTCCAGCCCGACCTCCTCCTGCGCCTCCCGCAGCGCGGTGGCGGCCGGGGAGGCGTCGGCGGGGTCGGTGGCGCCGCCGGGGAACGCCGGCTGGCCGCCGTGGCTGCGCAGGTCGGGCGCCCGCTGGATGAGCAGGATGTCCGTTCCGTCCGGGCTGTCTCCGAGCACCATGAGGACGGCCGCGGGCCGGGCGTCGCCCGCAGCCGGTGCAGGGGTGCGCGAGAGATCCTCGGGGCGGGCCGCATGTAGGGCTTCGGCCAGGTCGGTGAGCCATCCGGGCTGGTCAGGCGCGGCCGGGGCGGCCGGGACAGCGGGCCGACCGAGCTCGGCGGAGCCCTCCGGCGCGGCACACCCAGGGGCCGACCGTGCGGCCGGAACACCCCGAGGATCCGGCGCCGGTCGGGGAGTTCCGGTGCTCAACTGACCGCTTCGACGTCCCCGCGGACCAGCCGCGCGGCATCATCCGGGGTGGTCGGGCCGAGGCCGAACGAGGGGCACAGACGGGCGAGACCGCACGCTCCACATGCCGGGCGGCGGGAGTGGCAGATCCGTCGACCATGAAAGATCATACGATCGGAGGCGATCGTGTAGTCGCGCCGTTCGAGGAGTTCGGCGAGGTCGCTCTCGACCTTGACCGGGTCGGTGTTGTCGGTGAGCCCGAACCTGCGGGACAGGCGCCCCACGTGGGTGTCCACCGTGATCCCGGGTATGTCGAAGGCATGTCCGAGTACCACGTTGGCGGTCTTGCGGCCGACGCCGGGCAGGGTCACGAGGTCGTCGAGGCGGCCGGGCACGGTGCCGGCGAAACGGTCGACCAGAGCGGCGCCGATGCCGATGATCGAATGTGTCTTCGCTCGGAAGAAGCCGGTCGGCCGCAGCATGGCTTCCAGTTCCGTGCGGTCCGCGCCGGCGTAGTCGCCGGCCGTGCGGTACCGCGCGAACACCGTCGGCGTCACCTCGTTGACCTTCTTGTCCGTGCACTGCGCGGACAAGACCGTGGCGACGAGGAGCTCGAGCGGGTTACCGAAGTTCAGCGCGATCCGGGCATCCGGGTGGAGCTCACCGAGAATCCGGACGATCTTACGGGCTCGGCGTGTCCGCGCCAGCGGGCTCTCCATGGCGGTGTCGACGACGGCGGGCACGCTCCCAGGGTAGCGGGCGAGCCGATCACGCCAGCCGTCGGTCGGCGCGGCGGGTGTGTTCAATGTCGCAGGACACATCCAGACCCCACGTGTTGGTTACGCACAGTCGTCCGTCACCATGGTGCCCGCCATGTTTCTGATTGCTGCGGTCTCCTTCCCCCTCGTGCTGCTCGCCCTGCTGCTTGCCATGGAGCGGGTCGAGCGCCCCCTGCGTGCCGCCGATTCGGGGCAGGGTCTGGAGGGCTTCCTTGACAACGCCCGGCCGGACGAGGTGAACACCTTCGTCTCTCAGGGTCTTCCGGTTGCGCTGGAGCGCTACCGGCGACGTTTGCGGCGATCACCGCCGGGTAAACATCGAGCGGTGTGAAGGTGGCCCTCATTTGGACTTTCGTTGATTTTTCTCGTTTTTTGACTACATAGCGTTATGTCTCCTCTCGGTGTGTGCCTGTGTCGGCTCGTGATCCTGGGTGCGGGCGGGCTGGTCAGGCCTGAAATACCCCGATTGGGCGGACCTGTTCGAGACCCGACAGCCTGTTACGGCTTTCAGGTCGTGCCCTTTGGCTCCACTCCTGGCATGCTCGGACGCCGTGGACGATCTGCTTGCCCGTGTTCCCATGTTTGCCGGCCTGTCCGAACAGGATCGACAGGCCCTTAATGATCATCTCGAACGTCAGAATGTTACCCGAGGCGACGTACTGTTTCGTGAAGGTGAAACCGGAGACCGCGTCTTCGTCATCCTTGCGGGAAAGGTCAAGATCGGACGCGCCGCGTCCGACGGCCGCGAGAACCTCCTCATGGTGATGGGTCCCGGGGACCTCTTCGGTGAACTATCGTTGTTCGATCCGGGGCCTCGTACGGCCAGCGCGACCGCGGTGACCGACGCATCGTTGGTCTCTTTGGAGCACACCGCGCTGCGGCCGTGGTTGGCTACCCGCCCCGAGGCGGCGTCGCTGCTGCTTCGGGTACTGGCACAACGCCTGCGGCGAACCAACGACTCCATGGCCGACATGGTGTTCACCGACGTGCCTGGACGAGTGGCCAAGGCCCTTCTTGACCTGGCTGAACGGTTCGGCGAACCGGCTCAGCCCGGCAACGAGGCAGCCGGGGTCCGAGTCGAGCACGGCCTCACCCAGGAGGAGCTCGCCCAACTGGTCGGGGCGTCCCGCGAAACGGTCAACAAGGCACTGGCGGATTTCGCCACCCGCGGTTGGCTGCGGTTGGACTCCCGTGCCGTGGTTCTGCTTGACCGGGAGCGGCTCGCCCGGCGCGCTCGCTAGATCCGGCCTGAAGGGGGCACAGGCCGGCCCGCATCCCACACCAGCGGGTCCAGGCAGCGCACCTGCGCGCTGCCTGGACCCGCCTTGACACCTGAGCTGTTTTTACACCTGAGCTGTCGTGAGACCCGAGCTGTCGTGTGACTGCACTGCTTCGAGATCGGTCCGATCCGACACTGTGCGTCTGATTGGACGCTTAGTGGTCGGCGCAGCCACCCCGGCCCCACTCCTTGATCTGCATTCCCTTCGGTGCGACGAGTGGAAGGATGACGTCAGGAGGCGCCGGTTTTCGGGCGGAAAATGTACGTCAACCATCCACTCGTGCCGGGCCGGCTACCCACCAAGGCGTCGCTGTCACAGCGGCTACACATCCGTGCTGCCGCCGCCGGCCCCCACTCGCCGACCTGCACATCCGCTGTTGCCGGTAGCGCTATGCCTGTCCGCTCGGTTCCGCGGCCAGTCTGGCGATGGTCGGTGGCGACGTCGGGGGTATGGCCAGTGGTGCCGTCGGCGGCCCGGTCGGTTGTCCGGCTGCATGCCCGGCTGTTTGCCCCGCCGACGCCATGGTCAGGCCCGTGGCGCAGTTGTTCCCCGTCACGTCCGGGCCGGTCGCAACGGTCGGAACAGTCGGAACCGTGGCGAGCAGCCGGCGGGTCTGTGGGACCTCACTCACAGCGCCTGTCGCGGTCGCCGCGTCCAACGCCTTCTCGTAGGCCGCCCGAGCCTCAGCAGGTTTCCCGCTGGCGACCAGCGCGGTGCCCAGCGCCCGCCAGGCCAGCACCTGGGCGCGGACGTCCTCCGCCTCCACCTCGACCGCTCGCCGAGCGATGGCCAGCGCCTCGGCCGGCCTGCCGGCGTCGAGCAGGGTGCCGGCGAGGTGAGCGTAGGCCTGCCGGCGTGGGAACAGCAGGGTCGCCGGTTCCCCGGCGGCCAGTGCCTCCTCCAGCAGGCTGATCGACTCCTGTAGTCGCCCGCGGGCCCGGGCGACCTGGGCGATCAGTACCTTCGCCCCCAGCTGCGCGTGGGGTTGCAGCTCAAGACCGTCGAGGGTTTCCAGGGCGAGGGACGCGGCCTGCTCGGCCGAGTCGATGAGCCCGGCGTCGAGCCGGGTCAGCCCCAGCAGGACCAGAGCCAGCGCACCCACGACCGCGTGGCGGCCCATGTTCGCGGCGGCATGAGCGTCTTCCAGATGGGCCGCGCCGCGCTCCGGGTCGCCCGCGCCGCGGGCGGCGAGCCCCTTGGCCACCAGGGTGAGTGCGGCTCCCCAGGTGTCACCGGTGGCGTGGAACAACTCCGCCGCGCGCTCGGCCCCAGCTTCGGCCTCGGCGATGTCCCCGAGTTCGGCGGCGGCGACCGCGTCGATGGTCAGACATACGGCCAGGCCCCATCGTTCGCCCAGCGCCTCGGCCATCTCGATCAGCTCACGCGAGATCTGGCGGGCCCGGCTGAGTTGACCTGACAACAGCCAGACCAGCGCTTCGGTACCGGCGCACCAACCCAGGCCGCCGGTGTCGTCCAGCCGCCTGAAGACCTCGGAGGCGTCCCGCAGGTGTTGCTCGGCATTCGGGTAGTCCCCGCGGGTGGTCGCGCTCCAGGCGAGGTGTTGGAGGGCCCAGCCGACCCCGCGTGGGTCGCCGACCCGGCGGGCCAGGGTCAGCGCATCGGTGAACCGCTTCTCGGCGTGGCGCACCCGGCCGGCGGCGTACTCCACCAGGCCGAGCTGCCGCAGGGTCGCCGCCACCAGCCGGTCGCTGCCGGCGAGCTGGGCCTGTTCCAATGCGGTGACCAGCGCGGTGGCGGCCTGATCGTCCCGACCCTGTTTGTGTCGGAGATCGCCCAGGACGCGGTACGCGGCCGCCCGAAGCTCCGGTGTGGTGACCCGGAGCGCGGGCCGAAGGGTGCGTTCAGCCTCGTCCAGCCGGCGCAGCGATGCCAGTGCCTCGGCGTGCAGCACGACTGCCCCGAGGTCGTCGATCTCGCTGATGACACCACGGCCGAGCCTGCGTGCGCTCGTGATCAGATCGCTGGCGCCGCGATGGTCGTCGCGGGCCAACGCCGAGCGGGCGACCCGGACCAGGGCATGGAACCCTGGTTCGCGAGCCGACCACGCGGGGTCCGTGGGGGCAAGAGCCATCGATGCGGCCAGGTCGTGGGCGCGTTCGGCGTGGTGTCCAACGAAGGCCGCGACTTCGGCCTCGGAGCCGTTGAGGAACTCCACCCCCCATTGTGCGGCCGCCGCGTGCCGGCGGGCCCGTTCGACCTTGGGCAGGCCGGCGTAGGCCACGTCGCGGGCCATCGGATGGACGAACGTCCACAACGGCTCCCCGGGATGCGCAGGCCGCAGGAGCTGGCGTTCGGTGAGGGTTGCCAGGGCCCGGTGGACCTGGTCGCTGCGGCGGTCCTCCAGTGCGGGCAACGCATCAGCCGGGAACCGGCTGCCGAGCACCGACGCGGACCGTAGGACGGCCTTCGCGATCGGGTCCAGGTCGTCGATGCGGGCGGCCAGAACCGACTGCACCCCGGCCGGCAACGTGGTCTCCGGCAGGGATCCCTCAAGTACCCACGCGGACGGCTCGATGCCCGCTGCTTGGCGCCGGCGCGTCCGTTGCACGGTTGATCCCGACGCGCTGAGTTCCTCGGGGCGGACCGACACCGGGTCCGCGCCCTGCGGACCTCGGTGCAGCACACCTCGGTCCACCAGCAGGTTGAGCAGCTCGGTGAGGAAGAACGGGTTTCCGTGCACCCGCCCGAGCAGCGCGGCGCGGGCGTCCGTGCTGAGTTCTGCGCCGCCGAGGTAGTCGCGCAGCAGTCTCGCCGCGGCGGCCTCCGGCAGCGGCGCCAGGGCGAGCAGCTCCGGGTTGGGCAGCCCGGTCAGGGGCGGGGCCTCACGGTCGAGCAGGACGAGCAGGATCGGTCCGCGCAACCGGCTGGCGAAACGCCGTAATCCCTGCCACAGCGCGGTTGTCGCCCACTCCAGATCATCTAGAATGATCATCAGTGGGCCGTCGTCGGACAGCCCCCCGAGCAGGACGGCGACGTCGTCGACGATCGCGTCGACAGCTCGGACGGCGGGATTGTCAGGACGGCTGTCGCGGCCCGCCGGATCACCCGGCGGGGTGTCCGGCGTGACGGTCGAGCGGCCCTCGGGCGGGACGCCCAGCAGGGCGAGCAGTTTGTCCGCGATACCGCCGGGGATGCGGGTGCGCGCGGCCGGGTGCTCCAGGCGGCTGACGGTACGCCGGACCCGTTCGGCGACCCGGTCCGGACTGTCGCCCTCGCCGACCCCGGATGCCGTCCGCACGATGTCCATCAGCGGTGCGAGGTCACGCCCGTCGCCGTGCCGGACGGTGCGCCCCCACAGCACCCTTGCGTCGGGCTGAGCGCCCACCCGGCGGGCGACCTCCGCCGCGATGCGGGTCTTGCCGATCCCGGCCTCACCGGTGACGATCACCGTCCGCGGCTGGCCGTGGGTGACGACGTCCCGGAAGGCGGACACGAGCACCGTGAGTTCCTGGTCGCGGCCGGTGAACGGGGCATCGTCACCGTGACCGGGCCGGGCGACGTTCGACGGCCGCAGACTGACCAGCTCATAGGCCGGGACGGGTTCGCGCTTGCCCTTGAGCTTCAGCGCCGGCAGCCCCCGCCAGGTCGCCACCGAGGTGGTGGCGACCACGGTGTGGTGCCCGGCGTACACGGCGCCGACCGCCGCCGCGTCGGACAGTCGTGCGGCGGTGTTGACAGTGTCGCCGATCACCGTGTAACTCAGGGACGCCTGGATGCCGGCCAGTACCTCGCCGGTGTTGATCCCGACCCGCAGGCCGAGATGGCGCCCACCACCGGCTTCGTCGGTGACCAGCCGGCGGACGGTCTCCTGCATGGCGGCGGCCGCACGGACGGCCCGCTCCGGGTCGTCCTCGTGCGCGGTCGGCGCGCCGAACACGGCCATGATGCCGTCGCCGGTGAGATTGTCGACCCGTCCGCCGACCTCGGCGACATCGCGGGCGAGCGCGGCCAGCACCCGATCGGTGACCTCACCGACCCGTTCGGGGTCGAGATCCTCGGCCCACGCGGTGAAGTCCGAGAGGTCACCGAACAGGACGGTGACCACCCGGCGCTCGGCACCCTCGTCCGCACCCAGGCCGTTCTCGGTCTGGAGGGGCAACCCGCAGTGGAAGCAGAAGCGTCCGCCGGGGACGGTGGGTGTGCCGCAGCGCGGGCAGCGCAAGGTTCCGGCGATGGGCGATGTGATCATCGGCGTGCCCTGCGGCCGGGGCATGGCACCAGCATCGAGCCGGCTTGCCCGGTATGTGGGGGTTGCCGGTATCGCGTCCAGAGTCGAGACATTCTGGCGCGGTCGGACAAATGCGGAGCGTTACGCACGGGTAGTCGCCTCCCGGCCGCGAGCATAAGCCAACCGGACAAGATCCTCTGTTCCTGCTGATCTTAACTGCTTTCGGATGGCCGGGGAGCTACCTGGGATGTCCGGAAGAAGTCGTGTCCTGCTTCGTACAGTGATAATTCGGCTACCTCAACAGGACGGTCGGGACGGCGGGCGTAGGTACTCGACCTGGGCGCGGACCGAGAGCTCAGCCGCCGGCCACAGCGCGGGGTCCACGTCGGCGTAGACCCGACGGACGATCTCCGGGGCCGTTGCGTCGCCTGCCTCGAGCGCCGCGCGGACCGCCTGCAGGCGGGCCTCCCGGTGCCTGAGGTACGCCTCGGCCACGCGCCCAGCCGATGCCAGCTCGGGTCCGTGACCAGGAAGGATCATGGCGTCGCCCAGTTCGCGCAGGCGCCGGAGGCTCGCCAGGTAGTCGCCCAGCCGGCCGTCGGGATGTGCCACCACGGTGGTGCCCCGCCCGAGGATCGTATCGCCGGTGAGAACCGAGACTCCGTCGTCGGTCGCGTCGGTTTCCCGGCAGCCGGTGTCGCGATCCCCGTCCCCGTCGGTGTCGTCGGGGCCGGTCCGGTGGTCGCCGGTGAGGACGAACGACAGCGAATCACTGGTGTGCCCCGGCGTCGCCAGCACGCGGATCTCCACGCCGGCAGCCACGATCACGTCACCTGCGGCCAGCCCCTCGTCGCCGAGTCGGTGCGTGACGTCCAGGGCGCGGACCGGAGCGTTCGTCAGGGCGTGCAGCGGCGCCGCTCCCGCGCTGTGGTCACTGTGGCCATGGGTGAGAAGGATCATTTCAACAGGTCCCGCCGCGACGATCGCGTCGAGATGGCGCGGTTGCGGCGGGCCGGGGTCGACGATCACGGCACCGGTGGCTCCGCGGGCACGCAGAATCCAGGTGTTTGTGCCGTCCAGCGTCATCGGGCCCGGGTTGGGTGCGAGCAGCACCGCCGCGAGCGCAGTCACCTGCCGGGGCATGACCTGCCGCGGCATCGCCGGTCGGGGCATTCCCGGTCGGGATATCGCAGGTCCAGACGGCACCGCGGCCACCACCCGTCCGCGATCGTCAGCCGATCGAGTCATGGTCGGCGATCGAGTCATCGTCGCCGTCGTGCTGGAAGACGAGGCGGGCCCCACCATCGTGAAGTGAGATCCTCGGCATGATCGGTTGGATGGCCCGGGTCCCGGCAGCCGTCAGGACCGCCTCGACGCTGTCGTAACCGACCAGCTCGCCGAGGGTGTACGCAGTTGGTGGCATGAGGTTCAGCCGGTCCGCGCTGAATTCCTCGAGCGCGGCCGCCGGCGACGTCCACAGCAACCGGTCGGACTCGCCCGGGATCCGGCGGGTCCGCTGTGTGGTCGGCATCGCCGCGACGAAGAACCAGGTGTCGTACCGGCGGGTTTCGACCTCGGGCGTGATCCAGCGAGCCCACGGGCGGATCAGATCGACTCGCACGCCGAGACCGCGGCGGGCCAGCACGGCTGCGAGGTTGGTCGCCCGGGTCTCCAGAGCAACGCGGTCAGCCTCCCAGCTCGGGTCGCTGACGTCGGCGGACGTGCCGCCGTCCGGTCCGGCGAGCAGGACACCGCTCTCCTCGAACGTCTCGCGTACCGCCGCACACACCAGTGCCCGCGCCAGCGTCGGTTCGGCCCCGGGCGGCAACGTCGCCTCCGCAGGGCCGAATCGGTCCAGCTCGGCGTCGCCGTCCGCCTGGTCCACCGTCCCACCTGGAAAGACGTACATTCCGGCGGCAAAGGCCATCGTGGACACCCTGCGGAGCAGGCAGATCTCGACCCCGCAGGCGCCCGTCCCGCCGCCGGCGGGACGTAGGAGGACTACCGTGGCGGCGGCACGGGCAGGTGCCGGCGTGTCGATACCGGGACGGTAGGACCGCGCCGCGTCGATGATGCCGGCCGGTAGCCGCTGGGGTAGCCGCTGAGACAGACGTCGGAGCTGGTCCTCGGTCACCCCGTTCGTCGGATCCGCCATTCGTCAGATGTTAGAACAGATGCTGGCGACCAGCTCGATCTCGACCGGAGCGCCCAGCGGCAGGACGGCCACGCCCACGGCGGAGCGAGCATGTCGCCCGGCGTCGCCGAACAGCGCCGCGAGCAGCTCGCTCGCGCCGTTGACGACCGCCGGCTGGCCGGTGAAGGCGCGCACGCTGGCGACGAACCCGACGACTTTGACGATCCCGCTGAGGGCATCGAGGCCGCCGGCAACCGCGGCGGTGGCTGCAAGGGCGTTCAGCGCGCAGACGCGGGCCAACTCGGCGGCGCGCTCGGGGGTGACCAGGCCGCCGTCCACGACTGCGCCGACCGGACCGTGGTCGGTGAGCGTGCCCTCCACCAGCGGCAGTTGCCCGGCCGTCCACACCAGATCGCCGTGGCGACGTGCCGGCAGGTAGGCGCCCGCCGGCACGGGTACCGCTGGCAGCGCCAGGCCGAGCGCGGCCAGACGCTGCGACGGGGTGGCCGCTCCGTCGTCCGCGGGCGTCATCTCGCCGAGGCGTTGGTCGGGCGCTTGAAGTACGCGACCAGGCTCTCAGGGTTGGGACCGGGAACTATCTGGACGAGCTCCCAGCCGTCGGCGCCCCAGGTGTCGAGGATCTGCTTGGTCGCATGGATCAACAGCGGCGCTGTCGCGTACTCCCAGGTCGTCATGACACGAGACCCTAATGGTCATCGTCGGGGGATGGCGGGACGCATCGGTGGACATGACGTCCGAGCGCCGCGCATCCGCCGGGAAGGGGTCGGCCAGGCCGGGTACGGTCGTCGGTGTGACGCCGCAGGACACTGTGCCGCCGGACACTGCCCAAGGGCCGTGGTCGTGCCGCCTCCATGTGGTTACCGGCAAGGGCGGCACCGGCAAGACGACCGCTGCCGCCGCGCTCGCGGTTGCGCTCGCCACCGGCGGTCGGCGGGTGTTGCTCACCGAGGTCGAGGGGCGTCAGCAGATCGCGCAGCTGTTCGACACCCCGCCACTGCCCTACGCTGAGCGTAAGGTGGCAAGCGCTCCCGGTGGCGGTGAGGTCTTCGCGCTCGCCATCGACGCGGAAGAGGCGTTGCTGGAATACCTGGAGATGTTCTACAACCTGCGCCGCGCAGGCAAGGCACTCGGCAAGATCGGCGCCATCGACTTCGCCACCACGATCGCGCCCGGGGTCCGCGATGTGCTGCTCACCGGCAAGGTGAAGGAGGCGGTGAACCGTCCGGACGCGACCCGTTCCGGGGGCAAGGCATATGACGCCGTCGTCCTTGACGCGCCGCCGACCGGTCGGATCGCCCGGTTCCTCAACGTGAGCGCCGAGGTCGCCGGACTGGCCAAAGTGGGTCCGATCCGTACTCAGGCCGACAGCGTGATGGCGGCGATGCGGTCGGCTACCACAACTGTGCACTTCGTCACCCTGCTCGAGGAGATGCCGATCCAGGAGACGGTGGACGGGGTCGCCGAGTTGAAAGCCGCGGGCCTCGCGGTCGGTGGCGTCATCGTGAACATGATCCGGAAGCCGTTGCTGGCGGCCGAGGACATCGAGCGGGCCGGCGCCGATGAACTGGATCTCGAGGAACTGGCGGCGGGCGTGAAGGAGGCCGGCATCCAGCCGAGCGCCGAGCTGGTCGGCGCCCTCGCGACCCAGGCGGCCCAGCACGCGCGCCGGGTACTGCTGGAGACAGCCGAGCGGGCTGAAGTCGAGGCGCTGGGCCGTCCCGTCTACGAACTGCCCCTGGTTGCCGATGGAGTGGATGTTGGTGTGATCTACCAGTTTGCGGAGCTGCTGCGCACACAGCGGATGGTCGGCTAGCGCGGATGGATGCGATGAGCGGGACCCCGGGGCGACCCTCACAGCGGCAGTTGCCCGCGCAGCCGTCGGCGGTACCGCCGTTGTCGGTACCGCCGTTGTCGGTACCGCCGTTGGACGTCGACGCGATGCTCGCCGGTGAGAAGATTATTGTCTGCTGCGGATCGGGTGGCGTCGGGAAGACCACCATCGCCGCGGCGCTGGCATTGCGGGCGGCGGAACAGGGTCGCCAGGTGGTTGTCCTGACGATCGATCCGGCCCGTCGGTTGGCACAGTCCATGGGCTTGACGGAGCTGGACAATATTCCTCGGGAGGTCGCCGGGGTCGACCGATCGGCCGGTGGCCGCCTCGACGCGATGATGCTCGACATGAAAAGGACGTTCGATGAGATCGTCCTGGCCCACGCAACTCCGGAGCGAGCCCGGCAGCTGCTCGATAATCCCTTTTATCAGTCGTTGTCGTCGTCGTTCGCCGGCACCCAGGAATACATGGCGATGGAGAAGCTCGGCCAGTTGGACGCGACGGGAGACTGGGATCTCATCGTCGTCGACACTCCGCCGACCCGGTCGGCTCTGGACTTCCTCGACGCGCCCACCCGGCTGGGAGCATTTCTCGACGGTCGACTGCTCCGCCTGTTGCTCGCCCCGGCGAAGGCCGGTGGGAAGATGTACCTGAAAGTCGTCGGGGTCGGGCTCGGCGTGTTCAGCAAGATTCTGACCAGGATCGTCGGTGCGCAGCTCCTGGCGGACGTCAGCCAATTCGTGGCGGCCATGGAAACCATGTTCGGCGGTTTTCGCCAGCGCGCCGAGCAGACATACCAGTTGTTGGGTGCGCCCGGCACCTCATTTGTCGTGGTCGCCGCACCCGAGGCGGCCGCGCTACGGGAGGCGTCCTATTTCGTCGATCGGCTGGATTCGGACGGCATGCCGCTGGCGGGGCTCGTCATCAATCGGGTCCACCCGGTGCGCTGCGCGGCCCGCGGGCTGACGGTGGAACGCAGCCTCGCCGCGGTGGAAACACTTGTCGAGCACGCCGAGCATCCGCTGGCAGCGGCGGTGCTGCGGGTCCACGCGGAAAGAGTGCGACTGTCCACTCGCGAGAATCGGTTGCGCGAGCGTTTCACCAGCGCGCATCCTGACACGCCGTTGGTCGAGGTCGACGCGCTCGCCGGAGATGTTCACGATCTTGCCGGACTCCGCGACGTCGGTGCCGCGCTCGTCCGCGAGTACGTTCTCCACCATGCCGGCTGAGGTGACCAAGGACCGGCGATAGCGGACGCGGCGTCGCGGGACCGGGGCACGTACCTCGCCACCTGGCAGGTCGGGCCTTCCAGGACGCCGTCGTCGAGAACGTGTTTCTTCGGAGGCATCGCCGTCCCGCGCACCTCACCGGGGTGTGATAATGAGGTGCGGAGGACGAATCGGAGGCTGGGGGCTAAGAGCGCCCGGCAATAGGGGTGTGGATGAAGGAGCGACGCTGGGGTGCGTGCATCGCGAGGCGGAGGAAGAAGGCACCCTGGTGTCGGGTGTCGACCGACGACAACGTGGCGAGGTGCGTGCCCCAGCCCCGCGACGCCGCGTCCCCTATTGCCGGTCGCTCTAAGTGCGGACGGTCCTAGCCCGCGGAGGCGGCCCCATGGTGGGCGCGCGCGTCCGCAAGCAGCTTCCGCCAGGACGTGACATCGGGCCGTCGCCGCAGCAGTGCCCGGCGTTCCCGTTCGGTCATTCCGCCCCAGACTCCGAATTCGACCCGGTTGTCAAGGGCGTCGGCGAGGCATTCGGTCCGAACGACGCATCCAAAGCAGCGGGTTTTCACCCGATTCTGTGCGGCGCCCTGGACGAAGAGATCGTCCGGGTCCAGGTCGCGGCAGGCCGCGTTCGCCGTCCAGTCGCCGTCGACGGTCGAGCCGATCAACTGGGTCGAACTGGCACGTCGTGCGGCACTGGTGCGGGTAGCCAGGCTGCTGGTCATGCCACCTGCCTTTCTTCTCGAGTCCGGGTCAGGGGGCCCGTGCGGGTGGTGACGTGGCTTCGCCCGAAACCGTACGGAGCGCCCTTGCCACGGCACAGACCCCACACGGGTGGTTGTCCAAATGACCCGTCCGGGCCATTGATCCGGGTCGTGAATGTGGTGCGTTCTGTCACTGGTTCGTGTCGTCCGCGTGACAGTCACGTGTCTGGCGGCCGGGGTCATAGGCTTGTGTCGATTGCGCGGCCGAGTGGTCGCGAGGGGGGCCCGTTTGGAGGTTCCCGGACGTGACAGCGACGACGGAGTCACACCGTCGGTATCCGGAGCCCCCGGGCGGTTCCGGCCGTTCCGGCACCGCCAGGCATGGCGCATCCGCGGGCGGCCGGCTGCCGGCGAGGCCCCGGACCCTTCGGTCACGGGTGCGGACAGCTGTCGGCCGGGCCGTACGATTCGTGATCATCACCGGGCTGGCCGGCGTCCTGCTCGCCTTCGTGGCGGTGCCGTTCGTGGCTCTGCTGGGTCTCACGACCAAGGGTGGGGCCGACTCGTTCCTGGAGTTGCCGGCGAACCTCACCGTTCCGCCCTTGCCGCAGGCATCTCGCATGCTGGATGCTCAGGGAAATGTGATCGGTTACCTGCGGGGTGAGCAGGACCGGGAGATCGTGGCGCTTGACCGGGTGCCGATGGTGATGCGTCAGGCGATCATCGACATCGAAGACTCCCGTTTCTACGAACACACCGGCCTTGATTATAAAGGATTGATCCGGGCCTATGTCACCAACCAGGAATCCGGTTCGGTTGCGCAGGGTGGTTCTACTCTTACTCAGCAGTACGTGAAGAACGTCCTGCTCCAGGCTGCGACCACCAAGGAAACGAAAGAGGCCGCGACCGAACAAACGGTCAAGCGAAAGCTTCGCGAAGCGCGTTACGCGTTGTATCTCGAGGATCACCTGAACAAGGACCAGATTCTCGAACGGTATCTGAATATAGCGTACTTCGGGGATGGTGCCTACGGGGTGCAGACCGCGGCGAAACATTACTTCAACGTGGACGTGGGTCAGCTCACCCTCCCACAGGCGGCAGTACTGGCCGGCCTGGTGAAGAATCCAACGGCCTACAATCCGGTGCTGCATCCGCAGGCCGCGACCGTCCGCCGTGACATCGTCCTGGACCGTATGCACGAACTCGGCCACCTCAGTGACGGCCAACTGGGTGAGACCAGGGCAATGCCCTTGAAACTGAACCGCCCGCCACAGGCGGTAGACCCCTGCCAGCTGTCGGCGGTTCCGTTCTTCTGTGCCTATGTCCGCCGCACGCTGCTCGCCGACGAACGGTTCGGCGCGACCCGGGCGGACCGTGAGCGGCTGCTGTTCGAAGGCGGTCTGACGATCCGCACCACGCTCAATCCGATTGCCCAGACCGCCGCGCAGAACGCCGCGTCCGGAGTTCTGCCGCCGGGCAACCGGGTCGCCGCGGGTGTGGCGATGATCCAGCCTGGTACCGGAAAGGTGTTGGCGCTGGCCGTCAACCGCGTCTACGGACCGTCTTCGGACGGTCTGGCACCGAATCGGACCACCGATTTCACTCACACAAAACAGATCATTCCGCTCGAGGAGACCTCGTTCTCACCGGGGTCGACCTTCAAGGTCTTCACCCTGGCGGCGGCCCTTGAGAAGGGGATGCCGCCGGGGACGACCTACTACTCGCCGGTGTGTTATCACTCGAATATCTTCAACAATCCTCGGGCAGAGGGGAGCACGCGGCCGAGAGCCGCGGACTGCTTCGGCAACGCCGACCCCAACGAGGCTGGTTTGTACTCGATGACGACGGCGACCTGGCACTCGGTGAACACCTACTACATCCAGCTCGCGGAGAAGGTCGGCATCCAGAACATCGCCGAAATGGCGCGCAGGCTCGGTGTTACGTCGTGCCGAGTGCAGGATCACACGTCAGCTCTCAAGCAGACCTGCCCGTCCGGCGGTATCGGATCGCTCGACGGTTCGGCCGTCCTCGGTACCAACGAGATTTCCACGATGGACCTGGCGACCGCCTACGCCACGCTGGCAGCTCACGGCGTCCGATGCGATCCACAACTCTTTGAATCGATCACTCAGCGGGTCGGCGGTACGGACCGGCCGGTCGCCTACACGACACCCAAGGCGTGCCGCCAGGTGCTCGCGCCGGACGTCGCGGACAAGGTCACCTCGGTGCTGGAGGGGGTCATCCTGCACGGGACCGGGGCGAAGAACGCGCAGATCGGCAGACCGGCGGCAGGCAAGACCGGGACCGCGGAGGGCTTCAGCACCGCGTCGTTCGCCGGCTACATCCCGCAGCTCTCCATCGCGGTGACCCTCGCGGACCCACGGTCGCCCACGACCTACCCGCTGCTCAACGTCCAGGGCCTCAAGCAGGTCTACGGCGGTGACCTGCCCACCGTGGTGTGGGCGAGAACCATGCGCGGCACGATCGACGGGCTCAACCTGCCGGTCGCGGCCATGCCCGCTCCCGACGACAGCGAACCCAATCCACCCAAGGAGATGCTGCCCGATGTCGTCGGTCAGAACGTGTCTCTGGCGCGGGCACTGTTGACCGCGCAGGGTTTCCGGGTGTCGGTCCAGGAGGTCGGCAACCCGGCCCCGGCGGGTACGGTCCTGGCGATGAATCCATCGGGCGGCCAGGACGTCGAGGCTGGCTCCAACGTGGTGCTGATGGTCTCGCAGGGTCTTGGCCCGCAGCTTCGATGGGACGGCAGAACCTCCACCCTGGAGCCGAATACGGCGACGGTGCCCACTCCACAGTCCGCGACGGTGACCCCGAGCCCGACACGCAGGCGGGGGAGGAGCCTTCTGGACGTGTTGAGCGGGGGTTGAGGTACGACCCGAATGTGTCAGGAGGTCAGCCGGGCGCGGACCAGAGCGGACACACGGGATCCGTCCGCTCGCCCGGCCACCTCGGACTGGACAGCCTTCATGGCGGCGCCCATCGCCTGCTGACCGGAGAGGTCCTTCGCTGCGATCACTCTTTCGATGATCAGCGTGAGCTCGTCATCGCTCAACTGTCGGGGAAGGTAGGCGGCGAGGATCTCGCCCTCGTTCCGCTCCTGCTCGGCCTGGGCCGCACGCCCGGCGGCGGCGAACGCATCCGCGGCTTCCCGCCGCTTGCGGACTTCGCGGGTGAGCACCTTCGCAACGTCGGCGTCGGACAGCTCCCGTGCGCTGGTACCGGCTACCTCCTCGTCCTTCACGGCAGCCAGGGCCATCCGTAGCGTGGAGGTACGCAGCGCGTCCCGGGCCTTCATCGACGTGGTGAGATCCGCCCGCAGGCGATCCTTGAGTTCGCTCACGCAACCTGACCCTAGTGGTCGCCGGAGTCCCCGGTATCCACGATCACCAGGCTGCCTGTGGTCGTCTGCCCGCGTGGCGCGGCGCGGAGAACGCCTGCAATGGGCGGAACCTGGGCCACACTGGTCCAATGACGAGTGTGCGACGATTCTCTTCAGGGACGCTGCGCAGGGCCGCCGGGCGTGCGGCCACCGGGCTTGGTGCGGCAGGTGTGGTGAGTCTTGCCTACGCCGCCGGCTACGAGCGGACTGCCTACACGCTGCGCCGTCTGGTGGTGCCGGCGCTGGCCGAAGGGGCCAGTTCGCTGCGCATTTTGCACATCTCCGACCTGCATATCACCCCCAATCAGCGAGGAAAGCTTGCGTGGATCTCGGACCTGGCCCGACTGATGCCCGATCTTGTGGCCTTGACCGGTGACGTGCTCTCGCATCCGGATTCAGATGAGCCGACCCTGGCGGCGCTGTCTTCGATGTTCGGCTTTCCCGGCGTGTTCGTACCGGGGAACAACGACTATTTCGTGCCGACGTTGAAGAGTCCGCATCACTACTTTTCGTCGAAGGACGACGCCATGCCGAAGGGGCCCCCGCTGAACTGGGCGGCGTTCGCCAAGACCCTTGCGGCCGACAGCGGATGGATCGACCTGACCAACTACCGGACGGTGATGCACGTCGCCGGACGGCGGATCGACGTTCGTGGCGTCGATGACGCCAGGTTGGGCAGGGACGATGTCCCCTCGGTGCTCGGTCCCCGGGACGACGCAGACGCCGACGTCGACCTGAAGCTGGGGCTGTCACACACTCCGGAGCCGCGGGTCCTGGACGCCTACACCGCCGACGGGGTGGCGCTGACCCTCTCCGGGCACACCCACGGCGGCCAGATTCGGGTGCCTTTCGCCGGGGCGCTGGTCACCAACTGCGGGATCGACCGTGCCCGCGTACGCGGACTCTCCCGGTACGAAACGGGCGGGCGGACGTCGTGGCTGCACGTGTCCGCTGGCCTGGGGACCTCGCCGTTCGCGCCGATTCGCTTCGCCTGCCGACCCGAGGCTACGCTGATCAGCCTCACCGCCGCGGCCTGAGCGCCGGAATGGACCGGACGTCGGCGAGGTCGGAGGTCTGCATCGCCTGTGGACGCGATCTCACCGGCGTCCTGGAGCGCTGACCGGTGGCCGCTGACCGGTGGCCGCTGACCGGTGGCCGCTGACCGGTGGCCGCTGACCGGTGGCCGCTGACCGGTGGCCGCTGCCAGGGTCCGTCGGTGGATCAGGTAGACTTCGTAATGGTCGCGGGGTGTGGCGCAGCTTGGTAGCGCGCTTCGTTCGGGACGAAGAGGTCGTGGGTTCGAATCCCGCCACCCCGACCCAGGTCAGGGGCATGATCCGGACTTTGGGATCGTGCCCCTGACGCATATACAGCAGCGAAGTACAGCAGGGCCTGAGCCTCCTTTCTTGATCGATGATCATAGTGGCGGGCGCTCCTCGTGGCGGCGCTCCTAACGATGTGAATCTGGTGCTGTTCCAGCAGCATGAAATTCACATCCTTCGGCCGGTGGCCCTTCGGCCGGTGCCCCGTGAACAGGTCGACCAGAGGTGGCGTGATGATCTTTTGGGATCATCCGACGACGACATCGTCGCCGTCGAGGCGTAACGGCAGGCGGGTGAGCGGGAACGGTGCCGGGCCACCGAGGACCGCCCCGCTCGATGCCGAGTAGAACGCGCCGTGGCAGGGGCAGGTGAATTGCTGGTCAGAGATTTGGAAGCTCACGGCACATCCGGCATGGGTGCACACGGCCGAAAACGCGGCGAATCCACCTGCCGGTAGATGGACGAGCCAGGCCGGCTCCCCGGAACGGGGGTTGGTGAAGCTCTTCGCCGATCCCTGATAGATCTCGTCCGTCCGCGCCACGGTTGTGCCGTCGACGTTGTCATCGGGTGCCGCCGCTGCCGGTGGGCGGGAAACCGCATGCCCACCGATCGCCCGTCCTAGCCAGGCGGTCAGGCCAGCGGTGCTCAGAGCGCCCAACGTTGCGAGGCCGGTCACCGCACCCTGACGCAGCAGCGCACGGCGCCGAGCGTCGTGGTCGCGCATCCGGGTGAGCCAGGCGTCCACCGACAACACCCCGGCGCTGCCCACCGCGGTGAACGGCAACCACATGACGGCGAAGACGATGTCGGAACCGTAGTAGTACGGCCGCGTATGCCAGCTGACGGTGAGCAGGAATATCAGGGAGAAGGCGGCGCCCGCGACGGCGGCGAGCCGGGCACACAGGCCGAGGAGGGTCCCGATGCCGACGGCGACCTCGCCTATTGCGATCAGGACTCCGACGATGTCCGGATACGGCTGGACCAGGCCGAGAAGTGCTCCGATCGGACTGGAATGGACGAAGGACCCGATCTGTCGATGGACCGACATCGGCGATGCCGGGTCGAGGTAGGCGGGGTCGGCGAGCTTCTGCAGCCCTGCGAAGGTGAACGTGACGCCGAGAAACACCCGCAGCGGCAGCAGCAGCCAGCCCGGCTCGGTGAGCCGGGTCCGCCGGTTGCCGCCCGCGTTCGTGGCGTTGTCCATGCTCTTCACGGTCGGTGCAGGCTACCGGTGGTGCCCACCCGCAGGGCTGAAGGGTAGGCGATCATGGTTCGCCTCGCGATGCACGCACCCCAGCCCCGCTCCTTGATCCACACCCCTATTGCCGGGCGCTCTTAATGTCGGATGGATCGGTATCGACCGATTCGCTGTCGGGTTCCGTCGTCGTCATGGATCGGCGCTGCAGCCCGGCTGTGATCGCACTGACGAAGATCCGTGCGACTACGCCGATGGTGACGAGATCGCCTAGCATCTGAATCATTGTGATGATTCGGGCCGTCTCGGTCCGGGGCGCGATGTCGCCGAATCCGACCGTGGTGAACACGGTGATCGTGAAATACAGTGCGTCCGTACGGGTCAACGGCTCCGTGAAGGCGGCGACCTGTTCCCGGGCGAGCAGGAAGTACGTGGTCGCGAAGAGCAGTAGAAACAGCGGTAGGGACGCGGCGACGGACTCCACGGCACGCAGTCTCGGGTAGGGGGAGTGGGCGATCTGCCAGACCTGAATGCTGACCACGGTGGTGAAAACGAGCAGACCCACAGCCAGCCGGATGCCGGTGCTGGTGCTGAGCGGGCGGTCCAGCGGCAGCAGGTAGTAGAGCACGACCAGCGCTGTCGTGGTCAGTAACGCACGCACGATGGAGTGCAGGATGACCCGACGGCGTCGCGTCGACCGCCGGGCCTCGTGCCGTGCGTTCGTGCCTGTGCCCCGTGGCTCCGGCGGGGTCACAGGTTTGCACGGCCGGTGGTGCCACGGCCGGTCATGTTATCGCCGGTGGCGCCATGGATCGTGGTCCCATGGATCATCGCCACCGAACCGGCACACGCCAGGTCCCGCGCCGACTCGGGAACGTACATTTGCGGTCCGCAGCCTCGTTGGCGCAGCGCGACGCGTGCCGTCGCGGCGAGGAGCCGTGGCTCTCGCCGGCGCCGCGCGGCGAACAGGTCCGGACGCTCATCGGCGTGCCGTTCGCGGATATCGGCGAAGCGCTGTGCCACAGAAATGATCTCACCGGTTGGTCCCGCTGTCATGTCCGCGTAGGCGAGCGCGTCCGTGACAGGTCCGTCCTCCCGCGGGAACTCATCGAGTGCGTCGACCAGCCCGCGTGGTTGCGCGAGCAGCCGTGCCTCGGAGTGATGCGCGACCAGGGCGGCAAGGCGCACCGGTGCGCCGGCCCGGATGAGGTGGAGCGCGCCGTCAAGGGGATGAAAGCCGGAATCGATCAGCAGTGGGGAGTAGCCGATGTCGTGCAGCCATGCCGCGGCGACGAGCAGGCCCCGGTCGGACGATGCGACGGTGGACGCGATCTTGCCCGCCTGGGCTGCCACCGCGCCAGTGTGTGCCCAGCGGGCCGGCAGCGGTGCCAGGAGCAGGTACGCGATCGAACGGGCGGTGGCGATCGTCGCGTCGAACTGGTGCGGTGGCGACGAGATGGCGCTGCCGTGCCGGTGGCCGTTGCCGGTGGGATCGGTGCTGGAGTCGGTCACAGGGTCCTCCGTCTCCGGGGATCACGGCGGCGCCGAAGAGCGCCCGGCAATAGGAAAATCGATCAAGGAGCGGGGCTGGATTCTGGGCGGCGGCCGCTGCCGAGCCTGGGAGCGGTATGCCCGTCCAGGCTCGTCTCATCACCCGACAGCCCGGCTCATTCTGGCCGCGTCGGTCCCGCCGGCCATGAGAACGGACCGCATATCGACCGTCGACGTGTGGACGGTCGGCTTGTGGCCGTCGGTCTTCCAGTCGGCGCCGTGCGGCATCTTGATCCCCAGCATGTGCGGCAGCCACTCGGTGCCACGGCCGGTAGGCGGCTGACCGCGAGGTGGGCAGCGCGTGACACCGTTCCTGACAGCCTGGATTCCTGCGATCACACCTTTTTCGATCTTGACGCCGTGGTGGGTTCTGGTCCGCGGTGGGGCCGGCTGTAAGGGCGCGATACGCCGTGGCTGTGCCCGGGCCCGTGCCCGTGGCTCGGCGGATCGCGTGACGTTCGAGCCGGTCGCCGAGGATGGCACCGACTGCGTGGATACCGGTTGCATCGTTGTCGCCGCAGGTTTTGACGTCGCGGTGGACGGAGATCTGGGTGCTGAAGTCGTTGGTGCGCTGGACGTGGTGGTGGGTGGCGGCTGTGCCGGAGTAGTGGCCACCGGCGGCGGTGCGCTCGTCTGGGTCGCCTCGGGTGGTGTCGGGGTCGGCGACGGTCTGGGCGGTGACTGCGCCGGGTTTGTGGTGGCTGGGGCTGGTGCGGGCGCCTGCGTGGGTTCCGGCTGGATCGACGTGACCGCCTGCCGCGGCGACGTCCTATCGATGTTCGCCGCGTTCGCCGCGTTGGGCGCAGGCGCTACCGGCTCGGCGGCCGGTGGTGATGGGACGCTCGCCGGTTGCATCGATACCAAGCCCTCGCCGGCTACCGACGGCGCGTCCACCGGTGGTCTGGCGGGGTCCGTCGGCCGGTTGGACGTCCACAACCCCGCAACGGTTGGGGGGATCATGCCGCCGCTCGGGACGGGCTTGCCCGCGGGCGCCGGGATGGCTCCACTGGCGCCTGCGCTGGTATCGGGAGCAACTCGCAGTGCGACGGCGACCATCAGCCCGGCGCTGATACCCAGCGCGATTCCTGCCGCAACGGTGACCAGTGCCAGTTGCCAACGGCGCGTGGTGGTACCGCCACGACCGGCCGCGGCGGTACCGGCGCCGGCTGGACTGTGCGTGGCGGCCTGTCGGCCCGCTCGGGCTACCCGGTCGGCTGCGGCAAGGTTCTCCGTGGGATCGGCGTGGGGCACGGTCTGCATCGCCGGCACGGTCTGCATCACCGGCACGGTCGGTGTCACCGACACAGTCGGTGTGGCAGGTACAGCCGGTGTTGTCGGAAGAGCGGATACCGCCGGAACCACTGGTACGGGAATCGCCACCGGTAGCGGCGTCGGCGTCGACGGTGGTGGCGGCGGTGGTGTGATCAGGACGTGTCGGGTGACCTGGTCTGCGAGATCGACGCTGTCCACATAATTGCGGACGACCCCGGTGACCAGTTCGACGGCGGTGGGTCGCCGGCCCGGATCTCTGCTGAGTGCACGCCGTGTCAACGGTGTCAGTCCATCGGGAATACCGCTGAGGTCGGGTTCTTCCCGCAGCATGCGAAGCGCGGATGCGGTGGGTGTGTCCGCCGCGAAGGGGTGGCGCCCGGTCGCGGCGAACACGACGCACATACCCCAGGAAAAGATGTCGGCGGCGGGTCCTGCCCGTTCGCCGCGCAACTGTTCCGGTGCCATCCAGGCGACGGTCCCGATGACGTGACCGGTCTGGGTGTGCTCGGTTGTGTCGACGACATGGGCGATCCCGAAGTCGATGACCTTCGGGCCATCCCAGGCCAGCAGGATGTTCGACGGTTTCAGGTCACGATGCACAAGCCCGGCCGCATGGACGGCGACGAGAGCGTCGGCCAGGCCGGTGGCGAGGTTGACCAGTGTGGAGCCACCGAGCCGGCCGCGTTCGGCCACGGCCATGGCAAGGCTCACACCGTCGACGTACTCGGTCGCCATCCACGGGCGTTCCGCGTCGACGTCGGCGTCGCGCACCTCGGCCACATAGTTGCCGCGGACCCGGCGCGCCGCCGCGACCTCGCGGCGAAACCGTTTCCGGAAGTCCGCGTCACCGAGCAGCTCCGGGCGGATGACCTTCACTGCCAGTGGATGGCCATCCTCGTCAAAGCCGAGATAGACGGTGCCCATCCCGCCGGCGCCCAGTCGTCCCTGGAGCCGGTACCTCCCGACTTTTCGGGGATCAGCGTCGGTCAGCGGCGCCAGCACGCCCGCTCCTCTCCTACGACCCGCACCCCACTCTGGGATCACGCTACCGAGCGCTGCGGGGTTTGCGACTGTCGGCACATCAACTTTCTCGAGTAAGCAACAATCTGATCACAGAACCAAAACGTACGATCGATCACACCCGCATACCGCCGGATGGTCGAGGTGTATAGGTAAAAGGTTGTCCTGGTGTCGGTCGATCGTGATCAAATCGATCGTCAGGTGGCACCAAGTGCCCGGCGGTGGGGCTGTGGCCGCCCCCGCGGAGGACTTTTCGAACTTTGTAGATCAAAAAGACCGTTTTCGGGATCGGAACCCTGGAAGATAGCCCGCGCTCGGGCCCGCTGCCGAGCGGCTTCGCGACCTGTCAGTTGTCGGTGGTGTTTTTGATCACTTTGTCGCGGGTGGTGGCTCCGGTGTGTCACGCGGGCTGCATCCGAGCTGCTGTCGGTGTCCATCACGAGGTCGACAACCGTCCTTTTCCGCCGGATGCCGAGTTCCCAGGCGATGTTCGTCCAGTCGTGACGGTTGCGGGGCCAGGGCGGTCGCCGGTGCCACCCTCCTGTCCATGGCGGGCCGAGAGCGGCGCGCAGAGCCCTGATCTCATGGTCGCGCTCGGCGACCATGGCGCGGATACGCCCCCATATGTCGATTGCGGAAACCATCACCCCATACTGTTTCACTGGGACCGAAGATGGATGTACAACTCGATACAAGGGATGTCGGTCACGTACCGCTTTGCTGGTACTGGCCGTTGTCCCTGGTCGGCGGGGAGCCTGCCGACCAGGGACAGGCTGTCGGTCGGCAAAGGGGGTGCTGGACACATGAGGAAGAGCCGATTTCCGTTACGCATCGTGGTGAGGACGCGATGGCCCGGCTCGGAGGTGCCCATAAAAGATCATCAAATGACGGTGTTGATCGTCACAGGATGTTCACAGGAAACCAGGATATATTCGGGAGAATCAGCCGTCCAGTGATAAACGAGTTTTTTCGCCATTACGACAGGGCCTGGGCGCCGAGTCGTCGGAATGATTCTTCCGCGCTTCGGGACGGGCCCGAGACGCCCGACTCGCCGCGAAGGTCACTGCCCAGATGACACGAACTCCGACACCTCGCCGAACCGTGCGGATCGACTGGTCCCCGGTGCTACCCGACTTCCTGAAGGCTGCGCAAACATGGATTTTTCCGCGCCTGCCGAGGCATCGAGAGACTGGCCGTACCGGGACCATTTGATGAGGTCTGGAAAAGGACGTGGACGGCTGGCCGTAAGCCGATCATGGCTGCTTTTTCTGGTGCTCGGGCTTTGTCTGCTCGTCGGTTACTATCTGGTGCCACCACACGGTGCGGGACGTGCGGTGCGGGTTGCGAGCTCCTGCCTGGTCAGTGCCTGCGCGGCGGTGGCGGTGTTCGTCGGCGTCGGCTGGTTCCGGCCCACACCGCGGCTGCCCTGGCTGCTGTTGGCCGCCAGTCAGCTTATGTACCTGTTCGCTGGAATAACCCTTTTTCCGCCGCACCAGGTTGTCGGACTCGACCTGGGAGACGTCGTGACCGTCATGGACTTCCCAGTCCTTTCCACCGTGTTCGGGGTGGCCCGCTACCCGCTTGTGCTGGCCGGTCTCGTCCTTTTCATCCGCTATCGTACTCCCGGGCGTGATCTGCCCTGCCTGCTTGACGCCGGTACGCTGGCGGTTGCCGCGGTCATGCTGTCGTGGCTGTATCTCATCGGGCCGTATGTCCGCGGTGGATCCGGCCGGCTGATCGAGGCTACGACCCTGGTCGGATATCCGGTGATGGATATCGTCCTGCTCGCGGTCGGGCTGAAGCTGTTCATCGGGCCGGGTCGCCGGCCGCTGGCCGGCTTCCTACTCATGGGCAACCTTGGTCTGATCACCGTTGCGGACACCTGCTACGGAGTGCAGCAGCTCGGTGGTACCTACCGGGCGGGCAACCTCCTGGATGGGATGTGGCTTGCCGCTGACGTCGCCCTGGGTGCGGCGGCACTTCATCCGACGATGGTCCGGTTGGCCGTACCGACGCCCGCCGCGGACCAGGCCCTCGGGGGTGTTCGGTTGGCCACACTGCTGACGGCTGCGCTGGCTGCGCCGATCACGATGATGATCGAATATTCTCGTGGGATCACGCATGACATTCCGGTCATGGCCACGGCGTGCGCACTGATGTTCCTGCTGACGATCGCTCGAATGGCGGTGCTTGTCTCTGACCAGCGCAGGCTGGCGATGGTCGACCCGCTGACCGGCCTGTACACCCGCCGTTTCCTGGCGGCGGCGATGCCCGTGGAGTTCGCCCGGGTGCGTCGTGGCGGCGGATCCCTGGGTCTGGTCATCATCGATGTTGATCATTTCAAGTCCATCAATGATGATCATGGTCATCCCGCGGGCGATCGGGTCCTGGCCGAGATCGGCGCCCGGCTGCGCGGAGCGACCCGCCCGGGCGACGTACTCGCCCGTTACGGTGGCGAGGAGTTCGCGCTGTTGGCTGCCAACGTCGACCTGAGCGAGCTGGGTGCGCTCGCCGAACGACTGCGTGCCCGGGTGGCGGGAAGCCCGATCGCCGTGGACGCCGACACCCTGATCCTCGCCACCGTGTCGGTGGGAGCCTGTGCTTTCCCGACCCATGTCTCGAATCAGGCCGAGCTGGTCGCCATGGCGGATCGGGCGCTGTACGCCGCAAAGGCACGTGGGCGGGACCGGGTGGTGATCGCCGAGATCCCGCGTACCGGTACGGCACCTTCTGACGGAGCCCGTGAGGTTACCGGCCTGACCCGGTAGCTTCATGATCTGTTATCAGCGTCCGCTGTGACGCTGATGTCTGGGTGCCTTGCCACCGGGCGCGATCGCTGAGGGCCGTCACCAGGGTGTGTCTGATGGATCTTCTGCGGACGACGGCGACCAGCGCGGCTGTCACCGCGATGCCCGTCACGCCGACTACCACTGCCCGGGTCGCGCGGGGGTTGTCGACGGCCCGTTGGCGCACGGTCGCCACGGTCCGCGCCGTGTGCTCCGAGGATTCCCGCACCTTGTCGGCGGTCGCCGTCACGTGCGGATTGTGGCTGACCTTTGTCGCCGTCTGGCTGGCGGCGGCCCTGGCATGCTGGGCGGTTCCAGCGACCTGAGGATTCTGCCCGACCCGGTGTACGGTCCGGCCCGCGGTGTCCTTCGCCCGGTGGGCGGTTACCGATGCCTTGTGGGCGGTGGCCGATGCCTTGGGGCCAAGGTCCTCGGTCGCCCCGGCTAGTCGTACCCGGGCGCCTGCCGCGCCGGTGGCCACCCGTTCCCAGGTATGGGCGGCGACGGTCCTGGCATCCTCGGCGGTGCGTCCCGCGACCTTTGCGGGGCGCACCTTCTCCGACAGGGCGGCGAGCTCGTTGGCGAGCCGTGTTCTGGTCGTCTCAATCTCAGTCTTGATCGAATCCGGATTCTCGGCCACGAGCGTCCTCCCGCATCCTCGGGCATAAGAGCGACCTGTCCGACAGATCGTCGATCGCATCGACACCCATCGGAGCGGCCTTGGCCTGTGATATTCCTGATCGTCGGATTCCCCGGGAACGGCATGGCTAACCGGCAGTTCGCATAGAGTGACTGAAAGTTCGTATATGGTGACCATTGGTAGGGGTGTGGCATTGCGGGGCCGGGGTACCCGCCTCTACCGGGGCACTCGCCTCTACCGGGGCACCGCCCTCGACAGCTGGGGTCGGCGTCAGGTCTGGCATGGCGCGTTGTCGTCGTCACCCGGCACCTCGCGAAAGACCAGCGAGAGGTCGACGTCGCCGTGGAAGTTGATCAGCGTAGCCCGCGGTGGCACCAGGATCATGGCGGAGGTCAGATCAGCCGCGGTGGCGCCGGCCGCAAGGACGAGTTCGTGCTCGACCAGTAGACCATGTCGGACGGTCACCACCTCGGCGAGTGGGGTCGGTGCCGCGCCGGGTACGCCTCGGGGTTCGGGTACAAGGTCGCCGTCGGTGTCCATTTTCGGGCCTCCTCGATGTGAACTTAGCAACTCGGATCGATGCGTTTGCAGCCGACTACGTGGTCCTTCCAGCGGGCCGTTCACGTGCGTTCCACATTGTCGCTTTGGCGCCTTTTCCTGCCAGTCGGACGGTCGGACAGTCGGGTTGCCGGATGCGTGACGTCATCGATATTGCTTTATAGCAAATATACGCAGATCGGTGTGATCCAGGGGCGTGTGGGGACACTTTTGGCACCCTGCGATATATGGCTGTGAGGGGTTCTTTCAGGTTTTTGTCAGCAGGCTGGCGAGTCTATGATCGCGCGCACCGCCGCGATCGCCTCTTCGACCGTGTCGACCTGACGAACCGGGCTTGAGCGGGCATGTTCGGTGTCCCCGGGATGTTCGGTGTCCCCGGCAGCGCTCCGGTGGCTGTGGCCGGTCCCACCTGCGTCAGCGGCTGGCGCCCAACTGTTCAGCCCGATGACGGGTACCCCGGTGCGTAGGGCGAGCGCGATCTCCGACAGCGTTCCCCAGCCGCGTCCGACCACCACCACTGCTGCCGAGCGGATGACCAGCGCGTTACGGGCCTCGCCGAAACCCGTTGGGATGATCATCTTAACCCACGCGTTCGCCGCACCCGGGTCCGTCCCGGGTAGCAGCCCGACGGTAAGACCTCCGGCCCGTGCGGCTCCCTGGCTCGCGGCGGCCATCACCCCGCTGAGGCCGCCGGTGACGACGACGATCCTCAGATCGCGCGATGCCCGGGCAGCGCGTAGACACCCGGCGCGACCAGCGTGGCGAGACCGTCGGCCAGCAGGCCTTCCAGCGCCCGCCTGCGCTGCACCGGCTCGTCCCATACCGCGTCGAGGAGTTCGTGGTGTACCGGTCCGGGTGCCTCCCGCAGGACCGCGAGCAGGCGTCCGCGTACCTGGCGGTCGGTCCCGGCATAGCCCTGCGGGCGCCGGGCCGGGCCGTCGGCGGGCGGACGGCCCGCTCGGTGCCATGCGCATTCCTCCGCCACCGGGCAGGCATCGCAGTGGGGCGTCCGTGCGACACAGACCAGCGCCCCGAGTTCCATGAATGCCGCGCTGACCCGGGCCGCGGTCTGCGGGTCCATGGGCAGCAGTGACTCGACCTGCTCCAGATCCCGTCGCGATGTCGCCGTCCGCTGGTCGTCGCGGCCACAGACCGCACGGTTGACGAACCGCCGGACATTTACGTCGATCACCGCGTGGCGCTGCCGGAAGGCGAACGCGGCGACCGCGCGGGCCGTATAGCTGCCGACTCCCGGTAGCCGCAGCAGTTCGTCCACATCCCCGGGGATTGCTCCGCCGTGGCGTTCCATGATGGCGACGGCGCTCTGGTGCAGCCGCAGGGCCCGCCTCGGGTAGCCCAGGCGCCCCCACATCCGCACGGCCTCGCCGGCCGGCTCGGCGGCGAGCATGGCCGGGGTGGGCCAGCGGTCGGTCCATGCGTGCCACACGGGCAGAACCCGGTTGACCGGCGTTTGCTGAAGCATGATCTCGCTGACGAGCACCGCCCACGGGCTCACCCGCGGGTCTCGCCACGGGAGATCCCGGGCGCAGACCCCGTACCAGTCGAGGACGGCGTTCGCGAGTGCGGTCGGTTCACCCATGTAGTTCACCCATGCGGTTTACACATAGCGTTCGAGGATGCTGGACTCGGCGAGCCGGGACAGCCCCTCGCGCACTGCCCTGGCGCGTGCGGCGCCGATACCCTCCACGGTCTGCAGGTCGTCCACGCCGGCTGCCAGCAGTTTCTGCAAGGTGCCGAAGTGGTCGACGAGTCGGTCCACGACCATCCGGGGCAGGCGAGGCACCTTGGCCAGCATCCGGTAACCACGGGGGCTGACCTGGCTGTCGAGCACATCCGCGCCCCCGGGGAAGCCGAGTGCGCGGGCGAGCACGGTCAGATCCAGCAGGTCGGTCGGTGACATCCCGGAGAGCCGGGCGAGGATCTCGGCGGCGGTGGCCGCCTTACCTCCTGAGGGCAGATAGTCGCGGACGGTGAGTTCCCGTTCGGTCTCGACTCCCGCCATCAGTTCCTCGAGCTGGAGAGACAACAACCGGCCATCGGTGCCGAGTTCGACCACGTAGCCTTCGATCTCGTCCGCGATCCGCCGAACCATCTCCAGCCGTTGGCTCACCAAAATTGCGTCACGGACAGTGACAAGATCTTCGATCTCGAGTGCGGACAGTGTGCCGGCGACCTCGTCCAGGCGCATCTTGTAACGTTCCAGCGTCGCCAGCGCCTGGTTGGCCCGGGACAGGATGGCAGCCGAGTCATCGAGAACGTAGCGCAGACCTGCCACGTACAGCGCGATGATCCGCATCGACTGGCTGACCGAGATCACTGGGTATCCGCTCTGCTTGGCCACCCGTTCGGCCGTGCGGTGCCGGGTACCGGACTCGTCGGTGAAGATGGTCGGGTCGGGCACCAGATGGACGGCGGCCCGGACGATTCGCTGCAGGTCGGATGACAGGACGATCGCGCCGTCCATCTTCGCGAGCTCCCGCAGCCGGGTGGCGGAGAACTCGACGTCCAGTTCGAAGCCACCGGTGCAGATGCCTTCGACCGCCTTGTCGTGGCCGAGGACGATCAGGCCGCCGGTATGGCCGCGCAGGATGCGCTCAAGGCCATCCCGGAACGGGGTTCCTGGAGCGACAGCGGCCAGTGTCGCCCGGAAGATGTCATCCCCGGGTGGTCCTGCCATCTGACTCCCTCTGTATCTCGGCGTTCCGCCGTCGTGATGGTATCGGGTGGGCTGCTTTGCCATGCTGCCCCCGTGATGTTGTAGCCATACTTTTACCTGCTGTAATTATCACTCATTACCGCCGTACATATGCCGTATTGCACTGTTCAGGTCGCACACTTCGATCGTTGTCATGCCCTCGGGCGCCGGACCCGCCTCGGGGGGCACGAGCGCCCAGCGGAAACCCAGCCTGGACGCGGCCGTCAGACGCCTGCGGACCGCACCCACCGACCGGACCTCGCCGGCCAGACCTACCTCGCCGACGGCGACGAGGTTCGCCGGAATGGGACGGTCCTCAACGCTGCTGATCGTGGCCAGCGCGACGGCGAGATCGGCGGCCGGCTCGGCGAGCCGGACCCCACCGACGGTAGCCGCGTACACGTCCGATCTGCCGAGTTGTAGCCGACCGCGGCGCTCGACGACGGCAAGAATCATCGCGACCCGGGCTGAGTCGAGCCCGGAGACGGCTCGTCGCGGCACGGTCGCCGTGGACGTTGCCACCAGCGCCTGCACCTCGGCGACCAGCGGTCGGCGGCCCTCGACCGTGACCGTCACACAGGTGCCCGCGACGCCGTCCGTCGGCCCACCATCGTGCCAGCGGGACAGGAACAGTCCACTGGGATCCGCGATCCCACGGATGCCGCCGTCGCCCATTTCGAAGCAGCCGACCTCGTCGGACGGGCCGAAACGGTTCTTGCTCGCCCGAACCAGGCGCAGCGACGAATGCCGCTCACCTTCGAAGTGCAGAACGACATCGACAAGGTGTTCCAGCAGCCGCGGTCCGGCGACCGTGCCGTCCTTGGTCACGTGACCGACGATTACACAGGCCATGTTCAGCGCTTTTGCCGCGCGGATCAGTGCCGCGGTGACCTCGCGGACCTGGGTGACCCCGCCGGCCGCTCCGTCTGCGGTGGCGGTGGTGATTGTCTGTACCGAGTCAACCACCAACAGTTCCGGACGGACCTCGTCAACATGGGTGAGTAGAGCCTCCAGATCGGTCTCCGCCGCGACCCACAGATCGGCGTGGACCGCTCCCGTCCTTCCGGCTCGAAGCCTGACCTGAGCGGTCGACTCCTCGCCGGTGACCACGAGCGCTCGGGCACCCGACGCGGCACTACGCGCGGCGACCTCAAGCAGCAACGTGGACTTGCCGACGCCCGGCTCGCCGGCCAACAGGACGACCGCCCCGGGAACGAGCCCGCCACCGAGCACCCGATCGAGTTCGGTGACCCCGGTAGGGCGGCTGCGGGCCGTCGTGATGTCGACCGCCGACATCGGGCACGCGGGGGCCGTGACCGCCGCGGTCGCCCGGGCGAGGCTCCGTGCACCCGCCCGGTGGGTCGAGCGGACGGCGGGCACCTGGGCCTCGATCGTCCCCCAGGTATTGCAGCGCGGGCAGCGTCCTGCCCACTTGACCGACTCGGCGCCACACCCACTGCACCGGAAACCAACCGATGCCGCTCGGGAACCGGACAGGCCCGGGGCGTTCGGACGGGGAGCGGGAGGCCGCGATGACATGGCCCGCACCGTATCGGGACGGTCCGACAACAGCCATGGGGCAGCGGCTGACCTGTCTTGTCAGTCACCCGACGATGTCGGACGGCTGACGATGTCGACCGACGTCAGCCGGCGGAGCGCGATCCACCGGCGGCCGGACTGCTGGTCGCAGCCGGACTGCTGGTCGGGGTGGCACGGCTGGTCGCAGCCGCGTTCACCGGTTGTGCAGGTGGCGTCGAGACCGATGCCGCGGGGTTCGCGGACGCTCCCGGAGCCGGTGGCTCCACGGGGACGGCGAGGGTGACGCTGCCAGCCTTGGCAAAGGTGAACGTGACCGGGATCGCCTGCCCGATGGCGAGGTCACGGTTCAGCCCGGTCAGCGCGGGAGCATTGCCGTCGGCAATGTAGATGTTGCCGCCGCCTGGTTCGAGGACTGCGCGTTTCGGGGTCTGGCCGCCGTCTGCAGCCGGCGACGTGACTCCGATGATCTCGTCGGACTGGGTTCCGCCGTTGAAGAACGCGGATATGATCTGCGCCTTCCCGCCCGAGGTCGCCGGCCCGGCCACGTAGACGTTACGCAGCGAGATGGTGCCGACGGCGCCGGCGGCGGAGTTCGTCGTCGTGCGCGCTTGCGCCGTCACCGCATCAGTACCTGCAGCACACGATGACAGTGTGATCGTGGCAATCAGGGATGCGCTGGCGAACAGCGAGGCGGTCGCGGTACGCACACCCGGACGGTGGCTCACGGCTCGGCTGCTCCTCGGTGCGGAACCGACGGTCGTCGCGTCGGTACTGGTTGACCCGCCGCCGGGCTGGCGGACGGCGCGCGGCCGACCCCATCCGAGGACTCGCGTGCCCGACAGGTTTGACCGCGGGGCACAGCCTAGTAGGCCGCAGGCCGCCGGGCGCGGGAGTAACCATGTCCATCCGGCGATGCCACAGGTATCAACGATCAGGTATCAACGATCAGGTATCGACGGCCAGGTACCGATGACCGGTCAGCGGACCGGAAGGGCGCTGAGCCAGCCCTCCAGCCGGTCGCCGGGAGCGAAGCCGCGAGGTGGCTGCACGAGCCGGCCGTCCGCGGCGATGAGCAGCAGCGTCGGCCGCTGGGGATCCGCGCCGACCAGGCGGGCGAGGGATCCGTCGGGATCGCCGTAGCCGACGGCGAGGCCGCCCGCAGCCTCCGGCGAGCGGGTGAGCTCCTTCAGCGATGGATTGTCAGCTCCCGGGGCGACCAGATAGGTGGGTATCGGGATGCCCTCGTGGGTCTGGCCCACGATGTCGTGGACCGATCTCGCGCAGTCGCAGGAGCCCGGCAGCAGCACGATCAGCGCTGGTCGAAGGTCGGTTGTGACGCGCGACCCGCGCGCGGCGCTGAGCGGGAGCTCGGGCAGCAGGCCGCCGACGGTGCCCGGCCGCGCGGTCGTGGCCGCGAGCGGAAGCGGGCCGGTGGATGTGACCGGACGCGGGTGCGCCATGATCAGCGGCACCATGGCGCCGAGTGCGCTGATGATTATCAGGAGCACGGCGATGATGACGCCGGGTACGGGGCGCGACCGGGTCGACGGCAGGTCGGCCGGTCCGGCCGGCAGCCGACGCAGACCCGGAACAATTTTGCTGAGGAGCTCCCGGCGCTGGCGCAACCGCAGCTCAGCGTGGTAAAGGGCGACATCCTCGGCCAGCTCACTGATGTCGTCGGGGATCTTGATGTCGACCGGCGGAATGTCGTCGCGATGTCCGTTGCGGGGGTGGGCACGATGGTCGTCGCGGCCGGGCCGGTTGCCGTCGTCGTCCCCGGATGCGGGCGGCGGCGGTGTGAGGTGCACCCCTCCATCGTGACCGATGGACGGCCCATCTGCCGGGTGGTATAGGAAGCTAGGCGAAGTCATGGCTGGGACGTGGTGAAACGGTGGTATCCGGACGCCACGACAACACGACGGCGCCAGAGGTCCATGTCGATCATCGGTGCCATGGGGGTAGCGAGGGGCACAGTAAGGACACCCGGGCAGGCTGCTCGTGTCGGCGGCCTTTGCCTGTTTCGCCTGGTCCGGAGCGTCGCCGACCCACCGGCGACACGTCACCGAGCCGTGTTGGCGGGCCGATCGCGGCCTGCCTTACAAGCATGCGTCTGACCTGGGTCGATGCATGCGTGTTACTCTGGTGAAGGCGGAAGGGGCACTTGACACATGGCGTTCCAAGTCGGCGAGACCGTTGTTTACCCACATCACGGTGCTGCTCTCATCGACGCGATTGAAACACGCGTCATCAAGGGCGAGGAAAAGCTCTATCTCGTACTCAAGGTCGCTCAGGGTGACCTGACTGTGCGCGTCCCAGCGGACAACGTCGCGATGGTCGGCGTCCGTGATGTGGTCGGTCAGGATGGTCTCGAGCGCGTATTCGAGGTTCTACGGGCTCCGCACACCGAGGAGCCGACCAACTGGTCACGGCGGTACAAGGCGAATCTTGAGAAGCTCGCCTCCGGCGATGTGAACAAGGTCGCCGAGGTGGTTCGCGACCTCTGGCGTCGTGATCGCGAAAGGGGGCTGTCCGCGGGTGAGAAGCGCATGCTGAGCAAGGCGCGGCAGATCCTGGTCAGTGAGCTCGCACTCGCGGAAGGCACAAATGAGGACAAGGCCGAAGCCATGCTCGATGAAGTCCTGGCGGGTTAGGCAGCGGCAGGTAGTGCGGATATCCAGACGTGCCCGGTCCTTTTGAGACCTATGCATATGTCTGACCGTGTAGCCGCGGTCGTTCCGGCAGCCGGCCGCGGCGAACGTCTTGGTGGGTCCGTACCCAAGGCACTTCGTGCGCTGGCCGGACGTTCACTCGTCCAGCATGCCGTCGATTTGCTGATGTCTGCGACTTTGGTGGACCAGGTGGTCGTCGCCGCTCCGGCCACGGAGCTGGAAACATTTGCGGGATTGCTCGGGCCCGACGTACGCGTGATAGCCGGCGGCGCGGAGCGCATCGATTCTGTTCGGGCGGCAATCGCCGTCCTTGATGAGACGGTGGGGGTTGTTCTGGTCCACGACGCGGCCCGTCCGTTGACACCCCCCGCGCTTGTCGATTCGGTCGCCGCCGCGGTACTGGGCGGGGCACCGGCGGTGATCCCGGTGCTCACGATCAATGACACGATCAAGCAGGTTGATGACCTGGGCCGGGTTGTGCGGACGGTTTCCCGTGATGTTCTGCGTGCCGTGCAGACCCCGCAGGGCTTCCGTAGGGACGTGCTCGACGAGGCATACCGGCTCGGCGCGATGTCCGCTGACGGTGTGCCGATTACCGACGACGCGGGGTTGGTCGAGGCACTCGGCGTCCCCGTGATGACTGTTCCCGGTGCGCAGGAGGCGTTCAAGGTGACTCGACCGGTCGATCTTCTCCTTGCTGAAGCGTTGCTCGCGCGTCGCGACTAGAGGCGCCTGAAAATTTTGGTTCGATCAGCGAGCGGCGTCCAGCGCCCGGCTGCTCTGCCTGCCTGCCTGACTGACTGACTGACCACAATGCGGTGCCGCGGAGAGCGCGCCGTATCACCATGTCAACGTGAAATGTGCGAGGTGAGGAAGCTGTCGCTGGCCGGACTTCCCCGCGTGGGTGTCGGTGTGGACGTCCACCCGTTCGCAGCCGGCCGTCCATGCTGGGTGGCAGGTATTTTCTGGCCCGACGAAACCGGCCTCGCCGGGCATTCGGACGGTGATGTCGCGGCGCACGCGTCCTGTGACGCGTTGCTGACCGCATCGGGGTTGGGCGATCTCGGCTCGATCTTCGGTACCGGTCGGCCGGAATGGGCCGGGGCGTCGGGCGTTGCCCTGCTCACCGAGACGGCGAGGCTCCTGGGCGAGGCGGGCTGGGCGATCGGGAATGTTGTCGTGCAGATCGTGGGTAACCGGCCGCGGATGGCGCCGCGGCGCGCCGAGGCACAGGAAGCCCTGAGTGTCGCGGTCGGTGCGCCGGTGAGCGTGTCCGCCACCACCACCGACGGCCTTGGGCTGACCGGGCGGGGAGAAGGCCTCGCTGCGATCGCCACCGCGCTGGTCGCCCAGCGCTGAGCGGTGGCCGTGTCCGGACTCCCCTCGGCCGTGGGGCAGCTCGGCGACGGTAACGCCGACGACCCCATAGGTCCGGTCCGGCCGTCCGATGGGAGGTCTCATCCGTGCGGCTCGCAGCCTTGCCTGCTTGGCATGATGGCGGGCGGCCGTCACCGCGGATGAGAGGGTGACAAAACGACAGGACCCGGCGGAGGAGTCTGATGTCGGTGTATCTACCCGAAAAGGTCAAGCATCTCGCAGACGCCGCGACCTACGTGACGCTCGCAACGATCCGTCCGGACGGATCCCCGCGAATGACGGTGTTGTGGATCGCGCGTGATGGCGATGACCTGTTGTTGTCAACCGTGCGGGGTCGAGCCAAGGAACGTGATATCGCCCGAGATCCACGGGTGGGAATCATGTTTCTCGATCAACAGGATCCCTACGGTTATGTCGAGATCCGTGGCCGGGCGACCCTGACCGAGGCGGGGGGCCGCGAGTTGATCGACGCTCTCGCGGTGCAGTACACCGGTGACGAGACCTACCAGTGGGACGGGCCGGATGCGGTGCGGGTGGTTATCCGCGTGACCCCCGAGCGGGTGTTCACCACCGCCTAGCGTGGTGCTGGCCGTGGTTGCACCGGCGGAGTCTGATTCGCCCGGATATTCCCCGTCCGGGGTTGTGGGTTGTTCGTGGAGCCGAGCCGAGTTCTTGACACGGGGTGTGGGCGTGCGAGCGGGGTCCGCACCGTACGCTTGATAGATGGGACTCCACCTCTACGACACGCGCACCCGGCGCACGCGGCCCTTCGAGCCGCTGCGCCCCGGTCATGTGGGCGTGTACGTCTGTGGGCCCACCGTCCAGTCCGCACCTCATGTCGGGCACGTTCGTACCGCGGTCGCGTTCGACGTCCTGCGCCGCTGGCTCACTGCGTCCGGGCTTGATGTGACCTTTGTCCAGAACGTCACCGACATCGACGACAAGATCATAATCAACGCGAACCGGGCCGGCGAGAGTGTGTGGGAGCTGGCCACCCGCCAGACGCGGGCCTTCGATGAGGCATACCGTGCTCTCGGCGTGCTGCCGGCCACCATCCAGCCACGGGCGACCGGTCACATCCCGGAGATGATCACGCTCATCGCCAGGTTGGTGGACGTCGGCTACGCCTACGCCAGTGGCGGGTCCGTGTGGTTCCGGACTGGCAGTTTCGCGGGTTATGGCGAGTTGTCAAACCAGCGTCCGGATGCCATGCAGGCGTCGGCGGAGGGTGAACCGGGAAAGGCCGACCCCCGTGACTTCGCGTTGTGGAAGGGCACGAAGCCTGGTGAGCCGTTCTGGGAGTCGCCCTGGGGACGCGGCCGGCCAGGCTGGCACATCGAGTGCTCCGCCATGGCGGGCAAGTATCTCGGCGAGATCTTCGACATCCACGGTGGCGGCCTTGATCTCGTCTTCCCGCACCACGAGAACGAACGTGCCCAGTCGGTCTGCGCCATGGACCCAGCCGGGACGGACCCAGCCGGGCTGTCCGGTGCGGGCGGTGCGGCTGAGATGGCCCGCTACTGGATGCATGTCGGTCTGCTGACCACCGGCGGCACCAAGATGTCGAAGTCGCTGGGCAACTCGTTTCTGGTCGCCGATGCACTCGATGAGGTCAGACCGCAGGTACTGCGCTACCACCTCCTTGGCGCGCACTATCGCTCGTCGCTGGAATACGGCCCGGACGGGCTGGTCGAGTCGGCCGCGGCCCACGACCGGATCGAGACGTTCGTTCGCAATGCCCTGGACATCCTGGGCGGGCCGGACGAGGCTGCGGCGCTCGCGGCTGAAACAGCCGGAACGGCCGGAATGGTTGGTCTTCGGGAGGTGTCCGGCGCTGACGCGGTCACCGGGGCCGGCCCGATGGATGTGCTCACGATCGCAAGCCCGGCTCAGGCATGGCGTGTCTTTGCAGCCGCCCTTGACGACGACATCGCGGTCTCCCGCGCGCTGGCGGCCCTGTTCGGTGCTGTCGGGCGCGGGAACCAGGTGCTTTCCAAGACGCGCAGCCGGGATCTCGCAGGCTGGGTGGATGTCGCTCGCAGAATGCTCGCGGTCCTCGGGCTTGATCCGATCGGGCAGTGGCCCACGGCCGGTTCCGAGCTGCGACCAGCGCTGAACGGGGTGATGGAGATCGTCCTCGATCTGCGGTCGGCCGCACGTGCCCGGCGGGACTACGCCGAGGCGGATGGGATCCGCTCTCGGCTCGCCGCCGGCGGCATCCTGGTAGAGGACACCCCGGAGGGACAACGCTGGCATCTGGCGTGAGCCAGTGGCTCGGCATCCGGGGTGAGCCAGTGGCTCGGTGATCTGCCGGCCGGCGGTGCGCAGGAACGACGATCGCGCCGCCGGCGGCTCTGCGATTCGGCGTTCGAACGTCGTTATCTGGAGATCATGCGGATCGTGATCCGTGTCCAGGCGCCGAGGTACACCCGGTCGCCGTTGTGTAGTGGTACCGGCTGGCCCGGCGGGATCGGATTCGGTTCATCGTTGAGCCGGGTACCGTTCGTCGATCCCGGATCGAGCACGGCGTAACCGCCGTCCGCCATCAGCTCCAGCATGGCGTGGGCGCGGGAGATACCCGGATCCTCCGGCGTGCCGGACAGGTCGATCTCCGGATGGATGCCGCGGGACTCGCTGCGTCGCCCGATCAGCAGTCGGGGGCCGTTGAGGGCGAAGACTCGTCGCGGGTAGACCGTCGGGAACGGGACGCGGTGGTCATCGCCGCTGTCGTAGTATTCGCGTTCGGCCTCGACGACCACGTCCCAGGCGGTCTGCACCGCACCCCGGTCCGGTGCGGCGGGGCGTTCCCGCAGGATGAGATCGAAGCCGCACACCTCGCAGAATCGCGCGCCCGGCTCGTTTGGACGCTGGCAGTTCGGGCAGGCGGCGCCATAACCGCCGCCGGAGTCCAACGGCACCCGCGCGGGCTGGTTGGGACGGGCCCGGTGGTAGTCGGGTGGTGCTGTCATCGGGCCCCGTGGAGCAGCAGTCGCGCGGTCCAGGCCGAATGGATCATTCCCGTCACCGCCGCCACCATCCGGGCCGGTGTGACCGGGTGCGTACGGGTCTGCGCGATCCCTGTCGTATCCCCACGGCTCGCCTCTACGCGGTTCGTCACGTGGGTCGCGATGTGGTTCGTCACGTGGGTCGCGATAGGGGGCCACCGGGTAGCCGTTCGCGTCGTACCCGCTGGGGGGGTAGTGGCCTGGAGGGTAGGCATCCCGGCCGTACCCGTTCGGTGCATGGCCGTCCGGTGCATGGCCGTCCGGTGCATGGCCGTCCGGTGCGTAGCCGTTCGGTGGGTAGCCCTCCGGTGCGTAACCGTCCTGAGGGTAGCCATCCGCAGCGTAGTCGTTCGGACGGTACCCCTCCTGGGCGTAACCGTCCCGATGGCGGTTGTCCGGGGGGTACCCGTTGGGGGGGTAGCCGTTGGGGTCGTACCGGCCCGGCGCGTAGCCGTCCGGTGCATAGGCCTCGGGCGCGTAGCCGTCCGGCGCGTATGCCTCGGGTGCGTATGCCTCGGGTGCGTAGGCCTCGGGTGCATAGCCTTCCGGCGGGTAGCTGCCCGGAGGGTACCCATCCCGGGCGTATGGCTCGGCTCCCGGCGGCGCGCCATGGCCTGGCAGCGGTCGGGACGCACCGCCCCGCTTGGCGTCCGGCGGACGGCGGATTCCCAGCGGGTCGACGGGGTCGACGCCGGATCGGCCTGTTCCGGACGGTCCTGCCCCGGACTGTTCCGCCGGCCGCCGACCGTATGAGTCCGCGGCGGACTGTGCCGGTTGCCGTGGTCGCTGGCGACCCGACCCGGTTCCGTCCTCCGGTGGGAGGACGTAGGGCTCCTGGTTGGCTACAATCCGCATACCGCACTGATCGCAGTAGTCGGGGGCCAGCGACAGGTGCCCATCTGGGCAGCGTGCACTCACCTGATCACCTGTTTACCCTGACGGTCTTGGTCGACTGGGTGTCAAGGACCATTTCGTCAATGGCGTCGACGTTCCGTTTCAGTCGAACCGTACCTGTGCTTGGGTCCTCGATGTCGACCACGTTCTGAAGTAGGTGGTATGTGGCTTCGTTGCCGGACTGATGGGCAAGCTGTGCGCTTAGGCTAAGTTTGATGGTAGCGGTTGCATCGTCGCCCTCGCGCAGGGCCTCGAGTCCTTCTTGGATGAGGCAGGCAAGCTCGGCCTGGCCGGTGTAGTGGGCGACCGCCGGGGCGATCCGGGTAGAAAGATCGATATCGTTCGTCCAGATCGCGCGTACGAGCGCCCGGGAGAGCACCTGATCGGAGACGACCACGTTGACCCGGGCCGCGAGCATCTCCACGCCGTCGTCCTGCGCCGGGACGGTTACGCACAGGTGGTAGTCGCGGGACTCGCTGCCCCAGGCGCCGGTCGGGTAGTCCGTGGTCAGTGCGTTCACCGGCACCGCCGTGGCGGTGAGCTCCTCGATCTGGGGCGCGACCTGCCGCAGGAAACGGACGGATGCGCCCCGCGGCGTCCACACCCGCAGGCAGACCCGGTCGACCGCGCGGTCGGTCGCAGTATCGATCATGGCTTGGAAGTCGGCGGCGAGATCCCGAGGATGGCGGATGGCGTCGACCGTGCCCAGCAGCGTCGTGGCGATCCGACGCAGTTCGTCGACCCGCCAGTCGGCTCCGATGCCGCGGCAGTCGCACTGGAAATGTCCCACGCAGGCTGCCAGCGCCGCGTCGAATTCGGTCGAGCGCTCGCCGTTGCATCCATCGGTCAACAGGATCGCGTGGTGGATGGCGTTCGGTCGGGTGGCCATCAGTTCCCGGGTGCGTGACAGCCAACGCCCGATCGCCGTGCCCCCGTCCGCATCGAGCCGGCCGACCGCGGCTTTCGCGGCTTCCCGGGTCCTGGCATCGGCCTGCACAAGCTCGGGTCGCGTCGGGTAGACGGCCTCAGCGATCCCCGACCCGCGCACGATCGCAAACCATACGCCGTCGCGTAGGCCGTCGATCGCCGCCTTTGCGGCCCGGCGTGCTTCGACAAGCTTCATCGGGGGCGCGGCCATCGATCCCGAACAGTCCAGCATGATGACCTCGGCCAGTTCCGTGGACGTGCCCAGACCTGGCGGATCAACGGCGCCGGCCGAGGCCCTGACGGTGATCACCGCGTGCACGTCGGTGCCACCACTGCCGAGGTAGGCGTTCTGGAAGACCTCCAGCGCGAACGGCACCGTCATCGTGGCTCCCTGTCACCGGAGTGCCCATCGGAACGCGCCGCGCCGATGCGTGCGGTCACCACCGTGATGTTGTCGTGGCCGCCGTGGTCGATCGCATGCCTGGTCAGGTGGCGACCAACCATGATTGCCGGAGCGTCCGGCGGGAGCTCGCCGACCACCGCGGCCAGGTCCTCGGCCCGGGACAGGTAGTTCCACATGCCGTCGGTACAGACGAGCACGGTGGCGGGCAACACCAGCGGAAACACCCGGATGTGCGCGGTCACATCCCTGGCGTCGGCGCCGAGCCAGCGGGTGAGCGTATGGGCCCGGCGGTCGGTCTCGACCGCGGCGGCTGGAATCAAGCCCGCGCGTGCAGCCTCGGCCGCCCATGTGTCGTCCTCGCTCAGCCGTTCGACGCGGCCTGGACCGAGCAGATACACCCGGCTGTCCCCGATCCAGCCCACGGTGACGCTGCCGCCTCCGTTGCCGCTACGGGTGATGACGGCCGCGGCAAACGTGCACGACGGCGAGATGCGTCCATCGACGACCGGCGCCTGGACCACCGCGGCCTGCGCTGCCGCGACCGCGGCGTGGATCGCGTTCTCGGCATCGCGCCGCGAGAAATCATCCGGCGGGACATCGTTGTGGGAAAAATCATCTTTCGCGAAGTCGCCCTCGGAAAAGCCATCCGCCACCGCCTTGGGCGGCGTCGGCGGAATGTCGGACGCCGGCCACTGGAGGTCGTCGGAGCCGTAACCGCCGTAGGGGTCACGGTAGCCGGGCCGGTCGTCGTCCTCGCCGATGTCGCCGTAGCCGAAGCGGTCCGTGCCGGCCGTCCCCGCCGGGCGCTGGCGATCGCGGTCGTCATCGGGCGGCCTGAGATAGCCCGGGACGTGCTCATCGGAGTCCGGGAAGCCGTCCGATCCCTGGGTGCCCGTCATGGTCGGCTGACCGGCCTGGAGTGGCTGACCGCGCGCGGCGTACGAGCTGCGGACGGCCTCGGCAAGGACCGCGGCGGCAGCAGCAGCCGCAGCCTGCGCCGCTGGGCCGGACCCGGGCGTGCTCGACACACCGTCGCAGACCACCCCGATCAGGGTGGAGCCGACCATGGCGACACCCATGGCGTCCTCGTTGGTGGTGTGCCGGATGCCCCGGTCACAGACACCGGCAACCGGGCCGAGGTCGATCTCGCGGTGGTCTGCGTCGCCTGTCTCCAGCGGCGTCTGGGCTCGCAGCGGAGTTCCACATGCTTCGCAGAAGCGATCATCCGAGTATGCCGGACTCGTGCACACCGGGCAATGCCCCCCGTTCTGGTCGATCCCGTCCCATCCCTTCTCCGGAGCGCGGCCCGCATGACCCGCCCGGTCTCCATGGCCGTTGCGGTGGGTAGCGCCGCGTTCGGTCACGTACATAACATGATCACATCAACGTCCGTGGCCGGACGCGGTTCGCCGCGTCGATCATGTCGATGCGCCGTGATCGGGTCACGGTGAGCCGGGCCAGATCGCGATACACCTGTTCCATGCCGAACCGTACGTCTCGGACGTGCAGCGATCTTCCCACGACGACGACGTCGTCGCCAGGCTGTAGTGTGCCTGCCGTCAGCCCCGCGAGCGCCCTGTCCAGGATCGCCAGCGCGAGTTCCGCCCGCGCCGACGGGTCGACGTGCAGGGCATCGAGGAGCCCGGACGCCCGCGCGAGGTCGGCCCGTCCGGGCTGGGCACCAGGACCCACCATCGTCTGGATGATGCGGACCTGGGCGGGCAGGTATGCCGCCGATGTCCGCGGCACCCGCGCCCAGGCCTCGATCGCACCGGGCAGGTCCCCGGCACGAGCCCGGACCCGGGCGAGACCGAACGCGGCGGAGGTGAACGACGGGTCGGTCCGCGAGACGACATCGAACATGCGCGCGGACCTCGTCGGGTCGATCGTCTCGGTCGCGAGGGCAAGCACGAGCTTGGGGGCCAGTTCGCCGGGTACGGCCCCGTAGACCCGATCGAAGCAGTCGCGGGCCGCGTCGCTCCGGCCGGCGGCGAGGGCGAGCAGCCCTCGGTACCAGTCGGTGCGCCACTGGTACGGGTCCTCCTGCGCAACGGCCGTGAGCAGCGCCTCCGCACGATCACCCCGGCCGGTCTCCAGCCAGGCGCGGGCCAGCCGTAGCCGGGTCTGCGTCGTCGGCGGGCCCATCGCCGACAGCAGGCCGGTCAGTGCTTCCGGCGCCATGTCGGGTAGCGCGGCCATGGTGGCGCCGGCCGGATCATCCGGGTCGGGGCCGCAGATGGGTAGGACCAGCCACGGCGGTCCGGCGACGCCGCCGTCCGGGTTCTCCCCGGTCAGATGTGCGTCCGGGGAGAATAGCCGGCTCGGAGCGGGATTGGCCCGCCCGTCGTCGACGGCGACTATCTCCCGCAGGATCTTGAGTAGTTCGTCGAACATCTCGTCCGCCCCTGCGAACCGGGCATTCGGGTCGGTCGCGGTCGCCCGCAGGAGGAACCGGTACAGCGAGTCGTGCCGGGCGAGTACCTCGTGCTCGTGCTGCGGGGGCATCGTGATGGCATAGGTGGTGGTGTTGCCCCGGAAGTTCAGGATCAGGGCCGCCAGGGACCGTCCGATCGTGAACAGATCGGACGCGACCGACGGCCCCAGGTCGGCGACTTCGGGCGCCTGGTAGCCAAGGGTCACATACGACGGGCCGGAGTCATCGATGCGCCGCACCGCGCCGAGGTCGATGAGCTTCAGCGAGTCGCCGGACAGCATCACATTGTCGGGTTTGAAGTCGCAGTAGAGCAGGCGCTGGCGGTGCAGGTAGCTGAACGCCGGCAGGATCGCGAGGATGTAGGCGATGGCCTGGGTCACCGGCAGCGGGTCGGGCTGCCCGCCGGCGGCGTCCCGGCGCTGTTTGAGGAGTTTCAGCAGGGACATCCCGCCGATGTACTCCATGACGATGTAGCCGGTGCCCTGCCATTCGGTGAAGCTGAAGATCTTCACGATGTTCGGATGGTCGACCGCGGCCAGGTACTGCCGTTCGGCGATGGCCGCGGCCATCGCCTGCGGATCGTGGGTGTTGAGCAGGCCCTTGAGTACTACCCAGAAGTTCTCCGCGACCTTCCGGTCACGAGCCAGGTACACCCAGCCCTGCCCGCCGAACGCCAGGCATCCGACGATCTCGTACTGGCCGACGAGGTCATGTGGTTTGAGCTTGGGGACGAAGGAGAACGGTTGCCCGCATGTCGGGCAGAAGCCCTCAAGCCGGCCGGGGATGTCACCACGGGTCTGTCCGACCGGTTCGCCGCAGCCGGCGCAGCGTCGGCTGCCCTCCGGGACCTCGGGATCGGCGAGCACCATCGTCGGCGGGTCCGCAATCGGGACGTCGGCAACGGTGACGAGGCCCGCGCCGAGCTGACCGCGTGACGGCGTCGGCGTGGACGGCCGGGAGCGCCGCTGGCGGGCCGGTCCGGAGGATGGGGCGCCGCTGGCCCCCGACTGTTCCGCCGATGGGATGCCTGCCGTCGGCGGGCCTTGTACCGGCGGGCTGGGTTCGGGAACGCGGAGTACCGGCGGGCCTTGTACCGGCGGGCCTTGTACCGGCGGGTTCGGACGGTCGGGCGCCGGCGGGAATCCGCAGACGTCGCAGTAACCGTCCTCGATGGCGCCGTCGCAGGGCGGTCGCTTGCAGGGAGCGCCGTCGCCGGTTGGCGCGCCGCTGGTGCCAGCCGGCCCGCCGTGGGCCTGGGATGTGCTCATGTCCGATCGGTCTCCCGTCCCCGATCGGGACGGGCACCGACCGGGTCCGCTGCTGGTTCGTGGTCCCCGTCAGCCCCGTCCTCGCCCGCCGCGGCGCGCCGGACCACGGCCGCGCCGAATGCCCGCACCAGCGCGGTGGCCCGGTCGAGATCGGTCGGTGCCGTGTACAGCACCGAGCGGGCATGGCGGTATGCCCGGGCAAGGTCGGGGTCTTCCACGACGCCCAGGCCGGCCGCCTTGGCGTGCCATCCGCCGAGCAACCCACGCAGGTCGTCGCGGGTCTGCAGGGGCGCGGCGCTGCGGTCGGCGAACCGGCGGGCCGAGATCAGCGTGGCGTCGGCAAGCTCCCGCCAGCGATCGAGCCCCCGGCTCGCTTCCTTCCAGCGGCCCGCTGCGGCTGCGGCCGTCAACCGGTCGAGCCAGGTACGCAGGCCGTAGCGCTCGTCATCGAGGACACCGGCGGGCATGCGCGGCGGCTGCGCCGCAGGTAGCAGGATCCGGCTGCGGGCACGGTCGGCGTCCGTGGCCGCCCGGTCGATGAGGGCGGTGATGCGTTCGAGCAGCGCTACGGCTTCCCGCATGGCCTCGGGCAGGGTGTCATGCCGCCGGGCCAGCTCGCCGAGGCTGGCCTGCACGGCGCCGACGGCGGCCGCAAGCCGGGTCACCATGGTGTCCGGGACGGACAGCGGATCGGCGGCGGTCAGGTCCGAAAGTTCGGCCAGCAGGCGGCGGGCGATGGTGCGGCCGGCATCGTCACCCAGTCGTAGGCGGGCGGCCAGCTCGTCGGCGGTGGCGAGTTCCCGTTCTGTCGCGCTGAGGATCGCCAGTAGCCTGCTCCACGCGGCGAGGATCTCGTCGATGTCGGCCCGCACCGACGCAAGCGCCGCATCGGCACGATCCGCCAGATCCGTCGGGCGGATGTCGACCATCGGTGGCGGGCTCCCGGCGGGTGCTCCCGGGACCATGGGGACACCGGTCGGGCCGTGCAGCAACGCGTCCAGCTCGGCCGTTACGCGGGCGTCCACCCGGGCCTTGTCCCCACGCACGGCGCGTGCCGCCGTCAGCAACTCGGTGAGGGTCCGGTAGCAGTGCCAGGCGTCCGCGAGTGCGGCCAGCGCGGTGGCGGCCCGCTCACGCGTGGCGCCGGTGAGGTGTTCCGGGTCGATCAGGGCACGTCCGGGAGCGCTCTCCAATCCCATCAGGATGGCAGCCTGGGCGGCGACCGCCGCTGACAGCCGGGCCAGCGTGGCATCGATCTGTTCCAGGGTCGGCGCAACCATGGTGATCAACCCTGGTATTCCGGAACCGGTGGTGCGGGCACCGGTTCCGTGCCGGGCCCGGTGAGCCAGTGTCGGTAGATCTCCGCCCACCGGCCGTTCTTCTCGATCGTTTCCAGGACGCCGTTGAGGAACCGGGTGAAGTCCGGGTGATCCTTGTTGACGGCCATGCCGTGCGGCTCGTTGGTGAACCGTGGGCCGACGATCATCGTGTAGGGGTCCTGGTCGACTATTCCGGTCAGGATCCCGTCGTCGGTCGATATCCCGTCGACCGTGCCCTGCTGGAGCGCGACCAGGCAGTCCGCGACGTTTGTGACGGGGTAGGGGATCGGCGCCGGGGATACGGTGGCAATGGCCTGGATGGAGGTCGTCCGGGCAGCCGCACACACCTTCTTGCCGGCCAGATCCTCGATTCTCCTGAAGCCCGAATCCCGCCGGACGAGCACCCGCTGCCCGGAATCGTAGTAGACAGCAGAGAAGTCGACATCCCGTCGCCGGTCACAGGTGATGGTCATGGTGGCGATCGCGATGTCGATCAGGCCACGCTGGACGGCGGGGATGCGTTCGGCATTTGTGATCGCCCGAAATCGGATCTTCAGGTTGCCGGGTCCGAAGATGGCGGTGGCCATCTCCTTCGCCATGTCGACGTCGAATCCCTCGAGCTGGTTCGTCTGGGGGTTGACGATCCCGAACGGCGGAACATCTGGAATGACGCCCACGACCAGATAGCCACGATCCTGGATCGTCCTCATGAAGGAACCCGCCGGCATGTCTCCCGGGGCGGGCATCGGGTCGGGTGGGACGAGGCTCGCCCGGGGGTTCCCGCAGTCCTGCCCGGGCGCCGTGGCTGTACCGGCCAGCAAGGCCGCCGCGGTGGCCGGTGGCAGTGGTTCAGCTTCGGTGGGTAGTCGGCTGTGGGTCGTGCCGCACGCCACCGTGGCTGCGAGGATGGCGGCGCCGACCACTGTGACCACGGTGGCCCTGGTGATCCGCCGGCCGGCGGGACGGATGGTCATCGGTACTCGTCGATGCGCCGCTGCATGCCGGCCAGGCTGAGGGCGGCGGCGGCGACCATGGTCACAACCGCTACCGCGAGCAGGACGGACAGCGGCTCGCCCGCGTCGGACACCCGCCGGGAGAACCGTGACTGGCTGGCCGTGACGGCTGCGTCGATCTTCTGATCGAAGGTGTCGAACGCTGCGGTGCCCGCGCCAAGGGAGATCTTTCCCGCCGCGGTGAAGTCACCGGTGTCGGCGAGCAGCGCAGTGATCTGCTGATGTGCGACAAGCCATACCCGCAGATCGGCGTCGAGGCCCGTGCGGGTAGCCGTGTCCGGCCCGTCGACGCGCAGTGCGGTGCTCAGCGATCCGGTGGCGATGGGTCCGCCGTTCACCGCGACGCCGAGCCGGGTGACCGCGACCGTGAAGTCGGTGTCGAAATGTGTGCCGTCACCACGGGCGATGAGCGACTGGTTTTCGTCCACGCGGGCTCGCAGGGCCAGTACCTTGGACTGGGCCAGCAGGGTCATGGGCACGAATCCGGAATCACGGGCGTCGCCGAGCCGCTGTTGTTGGACGGATAACGCCGCGGCCGTCCAACAGAGGCTGAACAGCACGGCGACGGTTGCCGTCACAAGGGGAATGTTGAGAACACGGCTGGTTCTCCGGTACAGCATTATCTGAGTGCTGACAAGACCTCCGGCGGCGATGATGAATACCGCCGCAAGCACGATCTCGCGCGGTCCGCTCGTCGCATCGGCGTAGGCATTGTCGAGGCGGTCGGCATTCAATGTGATGAGGCGATCGGTTGCCGGCAGTAATGTTTCCTGGAGGAGTTGGGACCCTTGGCGCAGGTAGGCGGCGCCGACCACGTTGCCGACCCGATTGTTGGCACGGGCCCGTTCGATGAGCCCGGTGTACACCGGAATCTTCTCGGCCAGGACGGCTAATGGTTCGGCGGCCGCGGCCTGGGTGTTGAGACGGGTCAGGCTCGCCACGGCGTCCGTCGCGGTGGTGATGCTGGTGTGGTACGCCGCGAGTTGGTCAGCGGGTTCGGCGCCACCGGCGAGGAAAGATGCGGCGGCGGTGGCATCGGCCTCCGATAGCGCGGCGTGCGCCTGCTGTGCTGTGACGATCGAGGGACCCGCATCGTCACGGATGGTGTCGAGCGCCCTGATCCGACCAGCGATGGTCGAGACGGACACCAGCGCAAGCACGGCGAGTGCGCCGACGATGGCGATCGAGTACAGCCGAAGCCGGCCGGGCGTGGTAGCCGTCGCTGCCTGAGCCCGGTGCAACAGGCGGCCCGCCAGGCGCAGCATCCGACGAGGCCGGGACATCCCGGGCGCAGGTGCCGGGAGGGCAGCACGGGGCGCGGCTGGCCCGGTGGCGGCTGGCCCGGTGGCGGCAGCGCGGGGATGGTTTTTTGCAGGCAGCCGCAGGCCCTGGGCGGCGGTGATCGAATCGACGGCGGTGCGTGCTCCGGCGGATGCAGCCGGAGGTGTGTTCGCCGTCACGGTTTGACCATAGTGCGGTTGCCGTCGGCGGCGAGGTGTCAGCCTACCCAGGCTACTGTCAGCTTGCGGACAAGCGAGTGTGCGAGCCCCTGCCGATCGAGTTCCTGCCGATCGAATTCCTGGCGAGCGAGCGCCGGCCACGCGGACATTCGGGGGCACACGACCATCGGGGGCGGCGACCCGCCATCGACCGGGTGGACCGTATACCGTGTGACGATGCTTTCTGACGCCTCCGGGGCGCGCGCTGGTGGAGTTCGCTGATGGCCGGCCAGCAGCGGCGAGGCGGCGGTGGTGTGGCGCGTGGTGGCCAGGGCGGTCGCGCGGCCAAGGGAAGCTCGCATCGCAAGGGCGCTTCGGCAGGCAGCGGTGGCCAGGGTAGGAAGAGCCTGCAGGGACGCGGCGCCACTCCGCCGGCCGAGATGCGTCCAGGCCACCCGGCCCAGCGCCGGGCTGCTGTGATCGCGGCGGCCGAGACACGGCGTTCGGCCGGTTCCCGGAGTACGGACAACACCGGGCGGGGTGGCAGTGTCCCTGGCACCCGGGACCCTGGCACCCGGGACCCGGACGCCTGGAGTCCGGACACGCGAACCGGTGGTGAGCGCGCTGGTGGTGAGCGCGCCGGTGGCGAGCGGACCCGGGACGAAGGCGGGCGGCCAGCGCGTGGTCCGCGGCCGGCCTCCGGGGCCGGTCGGGGACGGGCCGAGAAACCCGGTGTCGAACGGGCGCCGCGGCGAGGTGGCAGTGCTGGCGGGCCTACCCGCAGCGGACCAGATCGGACCGGAGGGACTCGTTCCGGTCGACCCGGTCGTCCGGAGCGGGACGGTCGCGGTGACCCTGACGAGTTGGTAGTGGGCCGAAATGCGGTGGTGGAGGCGCTGCGAGCCGGTGTCCCCGCGTCTACATTGCTGATCGCCGCTGGCACCGAGTACGACGAACGCCTGGATGAGGCCCGCCGGCTCGCTCCCCGTGCCGGTGTGGCCGTCGCGGACGTCGCCCGCGCCGAACTGGACCGGCTGTGTGGCGCCGCGCCGCATCAGGGGCTGGCGCTGTCGGTGCCGCCGTTCCGGTATGCCCATCCTGATGATCTTCTGGCTCGCGCGCAGGCTGCGCCGCCAGGACTACTGGTGGCATTGGACGGGGTCACCGACCCGCGCAATCTCGGCGCGGTGATCAGATCGGCGGCGGCGTTCGGCGCGCACGGTGTGGTCGTCCCCGAGCGGCGGGCTGCCGGTGTGACGGCGGCGGCGTGGAAGACATCGGCGGGTGCCGCGGCCCGGTTGCCGGTGGCGCGGGCGACGAACCTGGTTCGGGCGTTGACGGCTTGGGCGGAGGCCGGCATCTTCGTCGTCGGGCTGGCCGCGGACGGCGAGATCAGCCTGGACGACCTGGAGATGATCTCCGACCCGCTGGTCCTGGTAGTCGGTTCAGAAGGACGCGGTCTGTCACGGCTGGTCGGGGAGCGTTGCGATCTGACGGTACGGATCCCGATGGTCGGTGCTGTCGAGTCGCTCAACGCCGGAGTCGCCACCGGTGTGGTGCTTGCGGAGATTGCCCGCCGTCGTCGGGTCGACGGGCAGCGGTAGTCGACCGGCAGCGGTAACCGCTACCGGACCTGCTCGGACAACCGTGGTGCGGCGATGGCCACGGATTGCCCGGTCTCGTCGTCGAGAATGGCGACGGACCGTTCGAGCAGGGATCGGAACTCCTCCAACTCGCCAGGGGAGAACACGTCGGCGAGGCGCTGCTCCACCGCCAGCGCCAGCGCGTCGGCCCGCCGCAGCAGTGCCAGACCGGTCGGCGTCAGCCGGCTTTGAAACACCTTCGCATGGACGTCCGACTGCTCACGTATGATCAGCCCCTTGGCCTCGAGCGTGAGTAGCAGGCTGGCCATCGACTGAGGTGTGACCATGCACCTGCGGGCGAGCTGGGCGCCGGAAAGACCCGGTGACCCGGCAAGGGTGAACAGGGCGGTGTACTGCGGGACGGAAAGCCCGACATCACGCAGTGCCCGGGTTTTCTCACGGATGAGCGCCTGTTCCGCCCGCTTGATCGAATGTCCGAGCCGGGCCACGGCGGAGGGAAGTGGTTCGTCCCACGCCATTTCGAGCTCCCCCTCCGTCTTCACCGCGTCTCCCGTATGCCGTCTGGCCGGTACGGAATGTTCTGGATGGTGACTCCGGGTAATTAACGTCCCAGTGTCACGAGAAGATTCCTGATCGCGTCGCCTCTGGTCGGCGGGCAACCCTTCGACTCTATTGCGACCGCGGATTCCCGGCTGGCCGTGTCGGGTTCATCCGTTTCCGTGGTTGATGCGTGGATCTCGTGATGGGTCACACCGGGTTCCCCTGGGGTCTCGGCGATGCGACAAGAGCCGTACACTCGCCTCCTTCGGCCGGTTGGTCGTTGTCGGGTCGGCGATCGGGTGCCGCATCGGTTTGGCAGGCTGATTGATATGGCGGCAGCTTCGGCCGTGTCGTCGGCCACTGTTAGAGCTGCTTTGCCGGCGGGCGTGAATGCCCAATCTACAACGAATATCGGTGTGGGTGGATTCACATGGCGTGGGCGCTCTCACAAGAAGCCCACGGTGACAAGTAGGTGCCCCCTGCCGCCCGTTAGCATGGCCTTTTACGCTTCAGCGAGGAGGCGGCCACATGGGTATGACCACACCCCGGGCTGGGTACGGGCCGAGCGTCAACAAGTTCTCCGAGATGGTAGCCGACGATCTGCGCGGAAGAGTCGCGCGCGGTGACATCCGGCCTGGCGACCATCTTCCACCGGAAACCGAACTGATGGACATTTACGGTGTCGCGAGGCCGACAATGCGCGAGGCGTTGCGCATCCTCGAGTCAGAGTCTCTGATCATCCTGCGCCGTGGGTCCCACCTCGGGCCGCTGGTCCAGGAGCCGGACACGCGGGTCCTCGCACGGCAGGCAGGCCTGCGACTACAGATGCAGGGAACGCCCGTCCGGGATCTGGCCGAGGCTCGGGTCGTCATGGATTCGGGGATTGTGGCGTTGGCGGCGAAACGCCGTACCGAGGCGGATCTCCGGGAGATGCGCGCGTGTCTCGTTGCAGCCGGTTCCGCGCGTAACGTGGTTGACTTCTCCCGGCGCGCGGCTGATTTTCGTGTGCTGGTGGTCCGGACCTCCCGTAATCGGACCCTGATACTGATGACAGAGCTTGTCTCGTCGCTGCTCCACCACCAGTACGATGCTGTTCTGCGCAATTTCCCGGAGCGCGAGGGGCGCCGCTTCATCGAGCAGTCCCTGGCCCGCTATATACGGCTGACTGACCTGATCGAAGATTGTGACGTGGTAGGCGCGGTCGAGTTCTGGGAGACGCAGGGCGCGATCGATGACGAATTCGGGATGATCAGCCTGGGCTCGGCTCCCATGATGATCTATTCCTGACCGGTGGCTCCTGACCGGTGGCTCCCAACCGGTGGCTCGGCCGCGGGGTTGCCTGCCGGGCGCAACGGTCGGTCGTGCGCAACCGTCCGTCGGGAGCGACAGTCGCCGTGGGCCGGCGCAGGAGGTGGGCGCCGGCCGTTCGTCCCACCGGGCGAGATCGGCCGTTGATGCTCTACGCTAGGGAGGTACCTGGACTGGCCGGCGTGGCGCAACTGGCAGCGCACTCGACTTGTAATCGAGCGGTTAGGGGTTCGAATCCCCTCGCCGGCTCTCATCCGACCTGAGCTGCTGCCGTTGGCGTGACCCCGCAGTGATCGTTATGTACCCGGTGGTGTACCCGAGTCGTTCATGGGCCGTCCTCGCCGTCAGGGAACAGATGATCAATTTGGCCAACCGCACTCCGCTGCACTGCCTCTCCGGTGGTGACGCCGGGGTGACGGGACTACGCAACGATCGTGACCGACATTCGACACAGCCGCCGCACGCGCGTGCGAGGCAAGATCTGCAGGTCACGGCCCGGTGGCGGCAACCGAGGGGGAGAAATGGGGAGGGCCGGGGAGGGAAGCGAGCCCGACTTCGTCGAGGCGTGGGTCGAGACGGCGGCAGCGCCACCACCCGACTCGGTTGTGGAGTGGTTCACCTCGCGCGGTATGTCTGTTGTGCCCGCCCGCGTCGGCGCCTTTGCGTCAGGTCCGCAGAATGCGTTCGAGGCAGCTTTTGGAAAACCGCTTGCCGGCCGGGCTGCGGCACTTTCCCTGCCCGTCCCGGCGGAACTGCAGGACGACGTCCGGTCCATCACCGTGGCGCCCATTCCCGGCCTGCACGGCGGTCCGGGTCCAGCTCATCCATCCTGATCAAAGGAGTATGGAATGGTATTCCCGGCAGAATTCGACTCGAATTCACCTGTCCCCGATCTCGTCCTCGGGTACGTGTCGGTGAGATCCCAAGGGGGCGTCTCCGTCACCGAGGCGACCGATTTCACGTCGGCGGAGCCGTTTTACGCCGCCAGCGGTGATTGGGAACGTGCACGCAGTGACGTCGAGGCTGCCGGCCTCATTGTCACCGCGGAAAGCCGGCTCGGGTTCAGCGTCGCCGGCCCGCCGGCCGCCTACGAAGAATTAACCAGCGGCGAGATAGTCACCCGGGAGGTGCTGCAGCGGCTGGCGATCGGCCGTACCGCCTACGTCACCCAGCTCGACATTGTGGGCACTGACCAGCCACGGTCCTTCGCTGTGGGCCGGGCGGGCAGCGACGCCATCGAGGCGATCGTGCTCGAGCGGCCGCGAATCCATCACAACCTTTTCCCGTCCCCCATCCCGCCCAGCATCGCCAAGTTCCACCTGACCTTGCCGGACGACGTCGCGGTGCTACTCGGCTGCGTTGCCGCACACCGTGCGGGCCACGTCGGAAGCGACGTGACAGTAGCCATGGTCGACACCGGGCAGTACTCCCACCCATATTTTCTGGTCCACAACTACCGCGTCGAACGGCCGGTCGCCGTGGTTCCTGGAACCAGCCCGAGTAAGGACCCTGTCGGCCACGGAACGGGTGAGTCGGCGAATATCTTCGCCGTCGCGCCCGGGGCGACGCTGCGGCCGTACCGTGTCACCAACAAGGCCGGTCAGCTCGTCGGCGCTATCACTGGATTCCTACGAGCCAAGGCAGGCCACCCGCAGATTATCACCAATTCGTGGGGCGGCGACCTTGATTACCCCACGCAGGACCCACTTCCCCCGTACTATCGGGCATGGGTGGCGGAAATCCGTGACGCGATCGAGACGGGAATCGTTGTGGTCTTTTCTGCCGGTAACGGTCAGTTCTCGGTGGAACCGCAGGTGCCGGGCGTCATTTCCGCTGGCGGGGTGTATGCTACCGCGGGCGTGGACCTCGTTGCCTCCGACTACGCGAGCGGGTACGCGAGCCCGTTCTTCCCGGGCATCGACGTGCCGACCGTCTCGGGGCTCGTCGGCACGATCCCCCGCGCCCAGTACCTCCTGCTGCCCATCCCGCCGGGTTGCGGAATCGACGTCGACGAGAGCAAACCTTTCGTGCATCCGACGTTCCCGGACTCCCCGGACGGCACCACCGCCGATGACGGCTGGGCGCTGTTTTCCGGCACCTCTGCGGCCGCGCCGCAACTGGCCGGCGCGGTAGCCGTGCTGCTTGGCGCCCTACCGGCCCTGACCACAGCACAGATCACCGAGGCGCTGAAAGCTTCTGCTGTCGACGTCACCGCAGGCCACAATCACCCCCGTTACAACGTCGCGGCCGGGCCTGGCCCAGACCTCGCGACGGGCGCGGGCCTGGTCAACGTATCCGCCGCCCTCGACTACGCCCAGGCCACATTTTCCTAGTAGTACTTCGTCACTAAGTGGTCGGCGCTGGAAGTTCGTCCAGGGTCTGCCGGCGCCAGGCGGCGCCTCGCT
>NZ_CAUVXG010000010.1:5413-20157 GCF_963555885.1 Protofrankia sp. Cr2 | reverse complement strand
AAGCCGGGCGAAGCGGGAGCCTCGGTGCTTATCTGCCCACGGTCACGGTCTACCGGCACAGCTCTGCCGCTCCCACTGGCGACTGCCGACGACCCCGAAGGGACAGACCGCCCTTCTCCTCCCGGATCGGGTAACTGTAGCCAATCCGCCCCTATCGGCGGCAGACCACCCGCATGCTCGCCGACTACTGTCGTGGTGTGGTAGCTCGCCAGGTGTCGGTTCCCGGCTCCTTGCCGCTGCCGGGGTCCACGCCGGAGTCCATGCAGGAGGCTCTGCGCCATGGCGAGGTCTCCACTCGCCGATGGGTCGTCGAAACCATCCTCGACATGGTCGGCTACACACCCGACAAAGATCTTACCGCGACGACGATAGTTGAGCCGGCATGCGGTGCAGGAGCCTTCCTCGGGCCGATATCTGAGCGTCTGAGCGCGTCCTGTCGGACACATGACCGCTCCCTGCTGGATGCGGTCCATGCGATAGAATCTTACGATCTTCTTGATCATAACGTCCAGTCGAGCCGAGATCGTGTGATGCAGCACCTGCTCGCGGCTGGATGGGATCATGCGGTTGTGGAAAAGGTTGCCGCCAGCTGGATCAGGCAGGAAGACTACCTCCTACGGAAAGACGATGCTCACAAAGTCGACTTCGTCGTGGGCAACCCGCCCTATATTCGACTTGAAGACGTCCCGGATGAACGCATGGCCGCCTACCGGACAACCTGCCCCGCCATGGGCGGTAGGGCGGACATCTACATCGGTTTCTACGAAGTCGGCCTGCGGAGTCTCAAACCGGGTGGTCGGCTCGGGTTCATTTGTGCCGATCGTTGGATGCGAAACCAGTATGGGCGCAGACTTCGCGAGATGGTGAACCGCCAATACAGCATGGATATCGTACTGACGATGCACGATGTGGACGCTTTTCACGAGCAGGTGTCAGCCTACCCGGCCATAACCATCATCAGGAACGCCCGTCAGGGTTCGGCCATCGCCGCCGACACCACTCAATCCTTCGGGCCTCTTCAGTCTGAAGAACTTCGCCGCTGGGTCAAGAGGGCGGATCAGCCAGGAATCAGCACGCCGTCCTACCATGCAGCTCGGTTGCCCCGCTGGTTCCCCGGCGGGGATTCATGGCCCGTGGGCTCGCCCGCGCGACTGGCCATGCTAGAAGACCTCAGTGATCGATTCCGACCCTTGGAGGACGAGTCGACCCGTACCCGGGTGGGTATCGGTATTGCTACCGGCGCCGACGATGTTTTCATCACCAACAATATTGATCGCGTCGAGATGGAGGAGAGTCGCCTACTCCCGCTCGCCATGGTCCGAGATACCGCCGGTGGTGTGCTTCGTTGGAACGGCTCCTACCTGGTGAATCCGTGGGATCCGCAGGGAGGACTCGTCAACCTCGCTGATTTTCCCCGCCTTGCCGCATACTTCGAGCGCCACGGTGGCGTTTTGCGTAACCGTTACGTCGCCAGGAGGCAACCTGCCCGCTGGTACAGAACCATCGACAAAGTCGACCATCAGCTTATCGCGAAGCAAAAACTACTTCTTCCGGATATGAAGTCGACCATCCATCCAGTTTTGGATCAGGGTGGTTTGTACCCTCATCATAACCTGTACTACATCGTTTCAGACGGATGGGAGCTGCGAGTACTCGGGGGTCTGTTGCTGTCCAAGGTGGCCGAGGCTTTCGTGACGGCCTACGCCGTGAAGATGCGCGGTGGCACCCTGCGGTTTCAGGCGCAGTACCTTCGCAGGATTCGCGTACCGGATCCACTGGAAATCAGTAAGGTAGATTGTGTCGCCCTGGCTGATGCGTTCGACCGACGAGACGTGGCGGCGGCTACGCGGGTTGCGCTGCGCGCATATGGGCTCACCGAACTTCCCGAGTAGGCGGATCGAGTAGGGTTTGTCCGTGTGAAGGTGGCACTGTTGGCGCCGGTGGCGTGGCGTACCCCGCCGCGGCATTACGGCCCGTGGGAGCAGATCACCAGCCTGATCGCGGAGGGTTTGGTTGAGTGCGGGGTCGATGTCACCCTCTTCGCGACGCTGGACTCGCAGACAGCCGGCGCGCTTGACGGCGTGTGCCCGCACGGGTACGCGGAGGATCCGGCCCTCGATGGTCGGGTGTGGGAGGCGCTGCACGTTGCGCACGCCCTGAGCCGTTCGGGTGAGTTCGACGTGGTGCACAACCATCTCGACTGGCTACCGCTGGCGTTCGCGGCGCACGTCCGGGCGCCGATGGTGACGACCGTCCACGGCTTTTCGGACTCGCGTATCGTCCCGGCGTACGCGCGGGCGGGGTCGGCGTACGTGTCCATCTCCGACGCCGACCGCCGTCCGGAGCTGGACTATGTCGCCACGGTCCATCACGGTATCGACATGGCGGCGCTGCCGTTCTCGGCCGTCGGCGGGGAGGACCTGGTCGTGCTCGGCCGGATCCATCCGGACAAGGGCACCGCGGTGGCCATCGACATCGCCCGCCGTGCCGGCCGGCGGCTGGTGATCTGCGGGATCGTCCAGGACGAGCGCTACTTCGCCGAGCGGGTCCAGCCGCATGTCGACGGGGACCGGGTCCGTTACCTCGGCTCGGTGGGGCCGCGTCAGCGCGCGGAGGTGCTCGGTTCGGCGGCGGCCCTGTTGCATCCGGTCGCGTTCGACGAGCCGTTCGGGCTGGCCGTGGTCGAGGCGATGGCCTGTGGGACACCCGTTGTGACCTATCCGCGGGGGGCTATGCCGGAGGTGGTCGACCAGGGCGTTACCGGCTACCTAGTAGACGGGCCGGCGGCGGCCGCGGCCGCGGTGGAGCGAGCCGCCGGGCTGGACCGCGGTGCCTGCCGTGCCACAGTGCAGCGACGGTTCTCCGCGGCACGCATGGTCGCTGACTACCTCACCGTCTACCGGCGGCTGCTCGGCTGACGCAGGGTGATGCGGGCTGATGCTGGCTGACGCGGGGTGACGTGGGTTGCGTCGGTGGCTCACGCCGCCCGCTCGCCTGGACGGGTCATGCGGGCGAGAAGCGGCTCGACCGGAACGCTGGCCACGCCGACGCGGCTGTCGCTGATTCCGTAGGGCAGCCAGAGGCGGCCGTCATGGATCAGGCCGCCGCAGGAGTAGACGACGTTGGGGACGTAGCCGTCGCTATCGGATCGGGTCGGGGTGAGCAGCGGCTCGGGTAGCGTCGCCAGCACGGTGGTCGGGTCGTCGAGATCGAGCAGGATCGCCCCGATCGTGTACGTGCGCATCGGTCCGACGCCGTGGGTGAGCGTGAGCCAGCCTGACGGTGTCTCGATGGGTGACCCGCAGTTGCCGACCTGGAGCAGCTCGAAGGAGGCCCCGGGCGAGTGGACCGGGCGCCCCAGTTCCCACGCCTGCCCGTCGTCGGAGGTCGCAACGCTGGTGGTCTCGCCGTCGGAGCGGCACAGGGCGAGACGCCGGCCGCCGACGGGCCGGGGGAACAGTGCCATGCCCTTGTTCTGGGCGGCCGGGCCCGTGAGCGGCGATGCGGTGAAGACCCGCAGGTCAGGGCTGGTCAGCAGCCGGGGGGTGATCTGCCGGCCGTCGTAGGCGGTGTAGGTCGCCCGGTAGTCGAGGGTCCCGTCCGGCGCGGCGAAGCGGACGAACCGCGCGTCCTCCATGCCGTTGGTCTCGGCGGCGACGGCCGGCCACAACACGCGCTGCGCCAGGGCGGTGGCCGGGGGAAACTCGACCCGCCGCAGCGACGCGGCGATCGAGCGGATCCCGGCCAGGATCCCCGGTGCCTGCGGCCGGCGGAGCAGGTCAGCGGGCACCCGGGCGAAGGCCCGTTCGAGGTCGTCCCCGGCGGCCGCAGTGTCGAGCCTGTCGAGGACCGCCCGCGTGACCTCGTCGTCGAGCCCGTCTGCGGCGAGCACCGTGCGCAGCCGCCCGGGCTCCCAGTCTGCCGGCACGGCCAGCCCGGTGGTGAGCGGACCGGTGCGCGGTTCCAGGCGTACCGTCGGGCCCGGACCGACCACGCCGACGGCGAAGCCGATCGAAGACAGGTGACCCTCGCCGATGGCACGCAGACTCAGCACCACCCGCAGCGCTCCCGGCGGGAGTCCGGACTGGTCGGGATGCGGCACGGCAGAGGGGTTGGTGACAGCGGCACCTTCCACCGCGTACTCGGCGGTGAAGCACGCACCGAGCAGCAGCATCCGTGCCGTCGACAGCTCCGCGGGTGCCCGCACCCGCGACGCCACCACCGCGGCGTGCCGCGCCAGGATGCCCTGGTAGTCGTGGTGGCGGGGGCCGAAGAGCGCCAGCAGGTGGGCGACGAGACCTGCCACCTCGTCCTCGGCCACGGCGAGCACGCGGTCCACGATTCCGGCGGCTCGGGACTGCACCTCGCCTTCCTCCTCGCCAGGGAGGAACAGCTTCGCGATCACCCGGCTCGGGTCCACGGACAGTCCCCTGAGTGGATGCCGCGTAACCAGGCTGGCCTCTACGCTCGGTGTCGGTTCGTTCCGTCGGTCGGTTGCTTCGCGGTCATCCCGGCCCCTCGGATGCTCACTGCGCTCCCGCCCCCCGACGCTCACGGCGCCGCCAGCAGGCGGCGGGCGTGCTGGGCCGTCGAGAGCAGGGCGAGGGTGGACTCCGCTCCCTGATTGGTGTTACGGCCGTCGGCCTCGAGACCGTCGCAGCAGCCACCGGTGGTGGTGTCGACCAGCGGCGTGACGCTGTCGTTGTCGCCGAGGAACCACGCCTGAGCCCGGCTCAGACCGGTCAGCCACCAGGACTGGTCGGTCAGGTCATAGGCCCGGGCGCAGGCGTCGGCGAGGGCCGCCGCCTCGATGGGCTGCTGGTCGAAGCCGGGCCGGCCACCATCCCCGGCTCGACGGCCGCCCACGGGGGTCGGCGACAGCCGCCCGGCGGAGGTCTCCAGATCGAGCAGCCATGCCAGCAGCCGAAGACCGTTGGCGAGTGCCGCCTCGTCCGGCAGGCAGACACCGGCGAGGATGAGCGCTTCGGGCACGGCCGCGTTGGCGTACCGCAGGGACGGCTCCGGCCAGGGCCACGCCGGGTCGGTACTCGGCGGACCGATCACGGTGACGGCCGCGGCGAGCAGCGCCCGGGCGGGCTCGTCGTCGGGGTATGCCAGGAGCACCTCCCCGGCACCCAGCGCAGCGAACGTCATCGCCCGCGGCCAGGGGGACCGGCGCTGCGCGCTGGCCCGGAACCGGGCGAGTGCCGTGACCCGCAGGTTCAGGGTGGGTGCCCGCGCCGCCGTGGTGCCAAGCCCCCACAGGGCCCGGCCCCACCAGTCGCCGAGACCGGGCTGGTCACGCCACCGCCCGTCGGTGTCACGGCGGTTGCGCACGGTACCGTCCACAGCCTGCGCCGCGGTCACGAAGGCGAGGTAGCGGTTGAGGAGGCGGACCTGCTCAAGCGGCGGATCCGGCTCGCGGGCGAGGACGACGAGCCCGCGGGCGACGTCGTCGACGCAGTACCCGTGCTCCCGGCGCGGGACCGCCCCCAAGGCGTGCTCGAACAGGCCGATGTCGTCGCTGAGCCGGAACAGATGGGCGAACGAAACGACAGCGGTCACAGGGTCGCCGTCACCGCTGCCGCGGGCCTGTCGGTCATGCCGCTTCCCGTCCGGGCGATCAGCCCGGCGGCCAACTGCCGGTAGCGGTCGGCGACCGTGGGCCACAACAGCTCGGGCGCGCGCGCGGCTGCGGCGCGGACCAGCCCCCTGGCAATGCCGTTGTCGCCGATGACGCTGCGTACCGCCGTCGCAATCGCCGCCGGGTCGCGGTGCGGTACCAGCAGGCCGACGCCGTCACCGAGGAGCTCGACCGCGTGCGGGAAACGGGTGGCGACGATCGGTTTGTGCGCCGCGACCGCTTCGATGAGGACGCCGGAGGTCACCTGGTCGCGGGAGTCGTAGGGCAGCAGTATGACGTCGGCTCCGCGCACCATCTCAGCCAGCGACGCCGCGTCGAGGTAGCGGGCATCGAACACGACCGAGCCGGTCACCCCCAGCTGGCGTGCCTGCGCGGCCAAACTGTCGCGATACGCCGTTCCCTCCCGTGCGAGCACCTTGGGATGAGTCTCGCCTGCCACGAGGTAACGCGGGGCCGGGACGAGATCGGTCAGTGCGGCCATCGCGGCGATGCCCCACTCGATGCCTTTGCCCGGCCCGATCAACCCCCAGGTCAGCACCGTAGGTCGGCCGGCCCGCACCGACAGGGCCGTCCGGTTGTCGTCGGCCCGGTTGTCGTCGGCACCGTGCGGGATGACTGACACGGCGCGTGGGTCGACCCGGTACCCGGCGACGAGCCGGACCCGCGCCGTCTCGGTCATCACGACCACCGCGGCAGCCGCCGCGGCGACCGCCTCCAGGACGTGGCGCTGGTGCCGGGTCGGGTGCACGAGCACCGTGTGCAGGACGACGATCACCGGGACGTTGAGGTCGTGGAGCACCGCGAGCACCTCGTCGCCGTCCCGGCCGCCGTAGACGCCGTACTCGTGCTGCACCACCACGACATCGAAACGGTTCAGCAGGCGCGCGGCACGTGCCGGACCGTCCCGCGTCCCGGCCACCAGCTCCCCGACCACCGCGATTGGAGCGGTCTGCGGCGAGACGGCCGTGCCGGGACGATCGAGCAGACGAACCACCCCGCTGGACCCCCCGGCCACCGGGCCGGTCAGCTGTTTGTGAAGAGCCGCCGTGAATGTGGCGAGCCCGCACTGGGTCGGCGGATAAGTACTAAGGAAGCCGTAACGCAGGGCCACAACGGTGCCCACCTTCCGATCGGCGCCGGCAGAGCGCCGGCGGGCACACAAGTGTCGAACCCACCGGGATCAGCAGTCTGCCCACCGAAGCGACGAGAACGTCCAGAAAGAAAGTAACAAAAACGACGTTCCAGGCCGCAGTTCGGGCCCCATCGTGCCAGGGGCTGGCACTCGAAATTGATGAGTGCTAACGCATGTATAGCCCTCGGCGTACACAAAAGCAATGGGGTACCCATCCGCGGTGACGTTGCCGCGGCCGCCAAAACTCACCGATTCGCCGTCGACCGCCGACCCTCGGTGACCACCGAAGAGGACAAACCCGGATCGTCCGTCAAGGTCATCCATGTGTCGGAGGTCTCGTCGAATGGGGTCCGGACGAGGATGGTCGGCCCAGGGGCACTCCCCGCGGGGCGGGCGGCCATGTCCCGTTCGGCGGGGATGTGATGATTTTCCGGCGGCTCCGGCTGGGGAGCGATTCCGATCCAGGATGCCGCGGAAATGGCCGATGGGGAATGTAGGCGTCGTCGGTTCGCCAATGTCTGGAACCGGTCGGTGCAGGCTGCCATGGATTTACAGTAAAGAACCTCGTTGTCCTGATCGCGGCTCCCTGCGGAGACCTGACGACGCTATTCTTGTAATCGGTGGCGTTGCACGGCCCGGCGCTTTTTGCGGCCAGCTCGCGTTCTTGAGATGGTGAGCGCGAGCAACGTCTCGACCAGCGTCGACGGTGTCCAGATGCCCAGGAGGAGGGGATGAGGAGTAGGTCGGTTTTGTCGTTCTGGTGACCGGTTCCACCTACGACTGCCCCGCGGAACGCACATAGGTCGGTCAGGGGGTGGGTGCGTAGGCTGGCTGCCAGGGCACGGACGCTGCGGGCCCGGTCGGACCGGAAGATTTGATGAGCAACGCGGCGGCGGTCGCGACATGCTGCGCGACGGCGAATGCCGGGCAGGGCCACTGTTCGTGGCTGGAGTCCGCGATGGGAAGGTCCGATGGTGGGGGTTGCATGGTCGACCGGGCATGGTCGACCATGCCCGGTCCGGTCCACCGGTGCGAACGGCGGGGATTAGCCGATGCGGATAAGTGTCTACCTGGCGTTGGCCGCGTCCGTCCTGCTCACGGTGGTCGCTCCGGCGGCGGGACGGCGGCTGCCACCGGGACGGGCGGCAGCTGTCCTCGCCGTGGCGGCGGTCACCGCCGGTTGTGGATGGGCGTGGGATCTCGCTTTGTTGGCCTGGACGTTGATCGGTCAGTTGGGGGTGGTCCGGCGCTTTGGACATTGGTCCGGTCCGGTTCTGGCCGCTCATGATCCGGTGCCGCCGGTCACCGCCGGCGTCGCTGTCGTCTTGGTCTGTGTCGTAGCGGCCACGACGGCGGTTTCCGCGCTGCGCTGCGGCCGGGATGTGAGCTGGCTGCTGCGTACCGCACGCCGTGCCCCCGTGGTTGCCGCTGGAGGTCTTGTTGTTGTCGATGATCCGGCGCCGGCGGCACTCGCTCTGCCGGGGCGACCGGGCCGGGTGTTGGTGACTTCGTCGTTGTTGCGTGCGTTGTCCGCGGCTGAGCGGCGGGTCCTGTTCGCGCATGAGCAGTCACATCTTCGGCATGCTCACCTGGGTTACCGGCTGCTGGTTCGTCTTGCCGCCGGTTTGAACCCCCTCCTGTGGCCGATGGTTGCTGATTGTGACTATGTCCTGGAGCGGTGGGCGGATGAGGATGCCGCGACTGCGGTTGCTGATCGTGGTCTTGCGGCGGCGGCGCTTGCGCGTGCCGCTCTGGCTACGAATGCCAGCGGTACGGGCACGGCACGGGCAGGCACAGCACGATCGGGCACGGGACCGTCGTCGGGCGCAACCGGTCCCGCAATGTCGGCGTTTCAGGAGCATACGGTGACCCGTCGGGTTGCCGCGCTGCTTGGTCCACCTCCACCGTCGCGGTGGTTACCTGCCGTGGGCCCAGCTGTCCTCGGGCTGATCGCCGCGGTGTGCGCTGTTGAAGCCGGTCGCGAGATCGACCGGATGTTCGATCTTGCTCTGTATGTCTGGCCTCGATGACCACGTCATTGATGACCACACCATTGATGGCCATACTCTTGATGACTATGGCCCCGACAATCACGGCCCCCATGAGTATGGCCCCGATCGCCGCCGCCGTAACGCTCACCGCGACGCCGGGTACGACTCTGCTCCACCACCTGCTGGTCCTACCCGCACCGGCCGTCTACGCTATCGTCGGTGCCCTCGCTTTCGCCGAGGCCGCGCTCTTCGTCGGATTCGTGCTGCCCGGTGAGACTGCGGTGGTACTCGGTGGGGTGCTGGCGAGCCAGCATGTGGTCAACCTCGGCGGCATGGTCGCGGTTGTGATCGTCGCGGCCATCCTCGGTGACTCGGTCGGCTACGAGGTCGGCAGGCACTTCGGCGAACGGATCCTGGCCCTGCCATTCCTACGGCACCGCCGCCCGGCGATAGACCGTGCCCGCGCCTACCTTCGGACCCGTGGCGGGCGGGCGGTGTTCGCCGGCCGTTTCACCGCGTTCCTGCGCGCGGTCATGCCCGGCCTGGCCGGTGTTTCCCAGCTGCCCTACCGCCGTTTCTTCGTCTTCAACGCGGCCGGCGGTATTGTGTGGGGAGCTGGCTTCACCCTGTTGGGCTACGTCGCAGGCGCGTCTTATGCCAGTGTCGAGAAGGCGGCCGGATGGGCCTCCACCGGCTTGCTCGCTGTGTTTGCCAGCGGCTTGCTCGCCGTGCACCTGTACCGCCGCCGGCACAATCGTGTCACCGACGACCAGCCCGACACGTTACCACCGGGTTAGGGCGTGTCTGATGGATATCGGTCGATGCGTCGCGCACGCGGTGTGTCGACCATCTGTCTGCGGCGCCGCGGCCGCCGTCCCGACCGGCCTACCGTGACCGATCAGCGTCATACCCGCCGCTGCGGGCCAGCTGGTCAGACGTCGAGGCCGTATTCGCGTGCGATGCCCGTCAGGCCGGTGACCCGGCCCTCGCCGAGTGCGCGGAACGTCCAGCCGGTGCCTTCACGAACGACTTCCCCGAACAGCATTGCGGTCTCGGTGGCCGCTTGGGTCGTCAGGTCATAGCGGGCGACCTGGGTGCCACTGTCCGTGTCGAGGACCCGGATGTAGGCGTTGCGGACATCGCCGAAGCTCTGCTGCCGGTCTTCGGCATGGTAGATGCTCACTGGGAAGACGATCCGGGTGATGCTGCGGGACAGCCGGTCGAGATGGATGTCGATCTGCTCGTCGTCGGCGTTTTCGCCGGATTCGTCGCCGTCTGCCTCACCGGTCAGGTTGTCACCCCGGTGGACGATCTCACTCAGTGGGCTTGACAGGTTGTTGAAGTACACGAAGAAATCCCGTGATGGTGCCCGGCCATCCGCGGTCAGTGCGATCGCGCTGGCGTCCAGATCGAACTCGGTCGAGCCGGTGAGATCGGGGTCCCAACCCAGGCCGACCGTGATGTGGGTGAGGCCCGTTCCCTTCGAAAGCAGGGCAACCCCGGCGCCACTGCGTCCCCCGATGTCCACAGATTCCTCACCCTCCAGCGGTGTCCGCCGTCCCTGTGGTAACAGAATCACTATCTGCATAGTGCGCGGTCACGAGCCTGTCCGGAATGTGACATGCGTCCCACGGCTGATGTCCTGGGCGTCTCAGGCATTCCGGGCATGTTGCTGCTCCCGCTGTCGTCACGCGTGGGGGCCGGGGCGACCGCGGTGAGATCCACCGGAGCACCCTCGATCCGGTCCGCTGCTGCGAACATCCATCAGGACTGATCAATTTTCCTCGATGGCGGCGAGCTCGTCGTTGTGTCAGGGTGAGGGCGACGCGGCAGCGCGCTGTCGGGTGATGTGGATACGCGCCTCGTGTGGCAGAACACGATGCATTCGAGCAGTTTCCGCGCCCGCGGTGCTGTTTTGCCCGGTGCCAGCGGCGGATATCGAGAATCCGAACGGCATGTCGTCGCGCCCAACGTCTGGAGGAATGGTGTTCGACAGACTCGGCGGGGCCGTCGTCGCACATCCGTGGCGTATTATCGTGGCGTGGGTCGCGGTTGCCGCCTTCGTCATAATTCCGTCGCCGGATCTGACCAGGTTCACATCGAACAACAACTCGTCGTTTCTGCCCGGCTCCTACCAGTCCGTCCAGGCCGAGAAGGTGGCTCAGGAGAATTTTCCCGCGGTGGCCGGCGCAAGCGGACTCATCGTGGTGAATCGCACCGACGGCGGCGTGCTCACCGCGTCCGACCAGCAGAAGATCTCGGCCCTTGCCGCGTCCCTCAGTGGGGCTCAGATCCCAGCGGTTACCTCGGTCGCGACCTCGGCGTCCTATCTCTCCGGGGACGGGAAGGCCCAACTCCTCCAGGTCGTCTTTGCCGGCCAGCCCGGCGACCAGGGCCCGAACGTGGCCGTCCCCGACGTGCGGGATCGTACAACGGCCTTCTTCGCCGGGTCGGGGCTGCAGGGTGGCCTCACCGGCAATGCGGCGATCAGCGTCGACAGCACGAATGCTTTTCGGAATGCCGAGAAAATCATCACCGTCGCAACCGTTGTCCTGATTCTTCTACTGCTCGGATTCGTGTTCCGTAGCCCGATTATCGCGGTCCTACCCATAGTGATCATCGGTGTCGTCCATCAGCTGGCGGAGGCTGTCACCGCGGACCTGGCGGATTGGCTGGGCTTCGTGGTGGGGCCCGAGCTCGCACCCTTGTTGCTGGTTGTGATGTTCGGCGTCGGTACGGACTACATCGTTTTCCTCCTGTTCCGTCATCGGGAGCGTGTTTCCAAGGGTGACGGCGTGCTGGCCAGCCTCCGCTATTCGGTGGTCCGGGTCGGTGAGGTCATCACGTCGGCGGCGGCCACCGTGATGGCCGCGTTCGCCGCACTACTGGTCGCCAGCCTGGAGTCGCTCCGAACGCTGGCACCCGGCCTCATCGTGGGGGTCGCTCGGGGCCATTGTGCTCGTCTTCCTGGACGGGTTCGGTTTCACCGGGCTCGACTTCACGATACCGATCATCGTCTACCTGTTCGTGATGGCGATCGGAACCGATTACAATATATTGATTGCGTCGCGTCTGCGGGAGGAATTCAATGCAGGTGAAAAACCCAGGAGTGCCGCCCGACTCGCCATCGAGCACGGGGCGCCCGCTGTGTCGGCCGCCGCACTCGTCCTGGCCGGCACATTCGCCTCGTTGCTCCTGACCGGAATCCAGCTACTGGAGGAAATCGGTTTGGCCGTCGCCCTGGGCGTGCTGCTGGCCGCGAACGTCCTTGCCACCAGAATCGTGCCCACGCTGGCCGCACTGCGAGGATGGCACTTCTGGTGGCCACACAAGCTACACACGCGGACGGCGACGGCCAGGGATGATCTGTTCCCGGCAAAGGAGCTGTCCGGCGGGCGGCAGTAGTGCTGGGCGGCAGCCTGCTTCGTCGGGTGGTCGTCGGCTTCTCGGAGCTATTGTGGTGATGTTGATCTGTACCCTCTCCGTCCGAGAAAAGGTAAGGCTTGATCGCTCCGTATGTCAAGTACGTCCACATGTAGCACATTTACCGTCCCGTCCGCGCGATGTCGGACCCGCTCGGCGTGGGCGTCGCACCCGATCGCCGTCGGAAAAAGGTACGTCGCCGCGCCGGGTCTGGTAGGGTTCGTAGCGTACTCGGCGGTGACGCAGGGTTGCGCCCGTACGAGCTTACCCGTACAAGCTTACATTGGGTCGAAGTTGGGCTAGGGTAGGAGTCACGCTAGCGCGGAGCGGCGCGAGTGCAGGGTCGTCGTCGAAGGTGACGGGCACAAGCCCGCGCCGGGCGGTACGGATAGGAAACCAGAAGTCTCTGTCCTGCTGGCAGGTTGTTCGTGGCGTTCCCGCTGCGGAGATGGCGGCGCGACTGGTGCCTGTACGCCGGGTGCTGGCATATGAGGCCAGCGGGTGTTACTCGACCTTTGACGTCGTCCATCACCTGCCGGGCGTTCTAAAAACCGTTCCGCTTCTGACCGGCACGAGATTCGGATGAGATGGAGTACGCCTATGGCATCACGGTCGCTTTTTTCGTCACCACAGCCTGCTGTCGAGTCCAGGACGTGGCAGCGTCCAGCGGGACCGGGTCTGCCGCTGTTTCAAGAGCCGGTGTACCCGCCGGGGACGTTCGGGCCTGGCGACGGACCCGACGGTGATGCATCGTATGGTGATGCACCGTACAGCGATGCATCGTATGGTGACACACCGTACGGTGACGTACCCGACAGCCAGACTCCGCCTGTGCTCGCGACTTCTGTGGGCGCGGCTCCGCGTACGCGCGTAGTGGGGAAAGGCACAGGGAGACGCCCGACGGCGCCGCGAACGGCTCACAGTGGCCGAGCAGGTCGGACAAGCCGATCGTGACAGTGAATCGTGCGGTGGCACCGCGTGAGGTGCGAGCGCAGTAACGTGATCCCGGCGGGGTTCGGGCGCTTGCGGGGTGCTCCCAGGTAGGGCTGTCGGGCGTGACACCCGTGCCGAAATCCCTACCAAGGGAAACGCAGACCAAACTGACTACCAACGGCGTATGCGGATTCGCACACGATGGACGGCGGAAAGCCGCCGGTCAGGAGTTCCACCGGATTTTCTCAGCAAATACCAAGACTCCTCCGCGAGGCTGAGGGACAGTGATCGAGATCGGCGCGAAGGCGTGCCCATCCCGACACGCGTAGGCGGGTTGCCTTACCCGCCGGGGCTTTCGGAGGAGCGGATGCACGTACGGCGCGCGCGCCTGCGGATCGGACGGAAGATGCTCGCCCTCGGGGCGGTGGCCGCCGTTGTCATCGTGGCTGGTTCGATTGCCGTCGGCCTGGCAGTCTCGCCGTCGGCCACCGGCAGCACCCCACGGCAGGTGGCGGCAAGTCTCGGGACGATCCGGCAGGCGGTTTCGGCTACCGGGGTCATCCAGGCCGCCCACGAGGCAGACCTGACCTTTGGTGTATCAGGCAAGGTCACTGCGGTTTCGGTCACGGTGGGTCAGCAGGTCACGGCGGGGCAGGCGCTTGCCACCGTCGACTCGGCGGCCCTGGCGGCCTCGGTCGCGCAGGCGCAGGCCAGCGTGGCCACCAGCCAGTCCCGTCTGTCCGCGGACCAGACCGCCGGAGCGTCCGACGCCCAGCTGAACGCGGACAACCAGACCATCACGGCGGCACAGGACGGGCTGGGCGCGGCGCAACGGTCGCTGGCGCAGGCGACCCTGACATCGCCGATTGCCGGCACCGTCGCGGCCGTCAATCTGACGGTCGGCCAACAGGTCTCCGGCGGTGGCACTACCGCGTCCGGCGGCGGAAGCGGCGGAAGCGGCGGAAGCGGCGGGTCGACGTCGGGGTCCGCGTCGGCCACATCGACGTCTGCGTCGTCCGCTCAGGTGGTGGTGGTCGGTTCCGATGGTTATAAGATCACAACAACTGTCGACGATACCCAGATCGGCCAGATCAAGAGCGGCAACCAGTCGGTCATCACGCCGAATGGCGCCACCACCACGGTATTCGGGACGGTGGCCACGGTCGGACTGTTACCGACCCAGAGCTCTGGGGTGGCGACCTATCCAGTCACCATTGACGTCACCGGCACCCCTGCCGGGTTGCACCTCGGAGCGAGCGCCCAAGTGCAGATCATCGTCCGCCAGCTGACCGACGTCCTGACGATACCCACCGCAGCGCTGCACTACACCGGATCCCAAGCACAGGTGTATGAGCTGACCGGGAGCAAGCAAACGCTCCGGGCGGTCACAGTAGGCGTGAGCTCAGGCGGAGTCACGCAGATCACCGACGGGTTGGCAGCCGGGGACATGGTGGTGGTACCGGACTCGGCTCCGACGGGACGGGTGCGCGGCGGAGCGGGGACTCCGACCGGCGGCACCGGTGGCGGATTCGGTGCCGGCGGTGGTGGCGGTGGCGGTTTTGGTGGTGCTGGCGGTGGCGCCCGCAGCGGCGGGGTGGGCTGAGTCATGGCCCGGACCGAG
>NZ_CAUVXG010000010.1:0-5014 GCF_963555885.1 Protofrankia sp. Cr2 | reverse complement strand
CCCATCAGTCACTCGCCCGCCGGCCGCCAACCCGTCATCGAACTGGACGGTGTCCGCAAGACCTACCGCACCGGCGCCCTCCAAGTCGAGGCGCTGCGGGGTGTGAACCTGCGTATCTCCGAGGGTGAATACATTGCAATCATGGGTCCGTCGGGGTCGGGAAAGTCGACCTTGATGCACATCCTCGGGTGCCTCGACGTGCCCACCTCGGGCAGCTACCACCTTGCCGGCGAGGACGTCGGCCGGATGTCCGAGGACGATCTGGCCGAGATCCGTAACCGGCGGATCGGCTTCGTCTTCCAGCAGTTCAACCTGCTCCCGTCGCTGTCTGCATGGCGCAACGTGGAACTTCCCTTGTGCTACGCCGGGACGGGTCGGGCGGAGCGTCGCGACCGGGCGATCGACGCGTTGACGAAGGTCGGTCTGGGGGACAGGACGACCCACCGTCCCAACGAGTTGTCCGGCGGGCAGCAGCAACGGGTCGCCGTCGCCCGTGCGCTGGTCACCGATCCGGCGCTCATCCTTGCGGACGAACCGACCGGCAACCTCGACAGCGTGTCCACGGGGGAGGTGCTCGGTCTGCTGGGCGATCTACACGCCGCCGGTCGCACGATCGTGCTCATCACCCACGAACCCGACGTCGCCGCTACCGCCGGCCGGGTGGTACGGATCCGCGACGGTGACATCCAGGACGACACGGGGCCCCGATCCCGAGCCGACACCGAACCCCGAGCCGACACCGGGTTCGGGAGCGGGGGCCCCGCCGGCTCGACCCCGCTCGCCTGGGATGTGCGCACGTGAGCTGGATGGAGACGCTGCGAATCGGTTTGGATGCGGTGCGTACGCACCGTTCGCGTTCGGCCCTGACCGTGCTCGGCATCCTCATCGGCATCGCCGCTGTCATTCTCACCGTCGGACTCGGCGAGGGCGCCCAGGGCCAGGTCCGCGACCAGATCAACTCTCTGGGCAGCAACCTGCTCGTCGTCTCGCCGGGTAGCACGACCAGCAGTACCGGCGTCCGCGGCGGCTTCGGTTCGGCCTCGACGCTGACCGTGCAGGACGCCGAGGCCCTCGCATCCAAGGACGTAGCCCCCGACATCGCCGCGGTCGCGCCGGCCAGTCAGCGCAGTCTGTCGCTGACGGCCGGGACGTCGAACTGGACCACCACGGTCGTCGGAACGACGCCGGACTGGTTGTCGGTCCGGGCACGCAAGATCGATGCTGGGCGGTTCATCACCAGCCAGGACGTGACCAGCCACGCCGCGGTCGTCGTGCTCGCGGCCACCACAGCCGAGCAACTGTTCGGTGGTCGCAGCCCGATCGGCGCGACCGTAACGGTGTCCGCGGTTCCGATGCAGGTGGTGGGTACTCTCAGCGCCGTCGGGTCCTCTGCCACGGCCAATGAGGACGATCAGGCCGTGCTGCCGATCACCACTGCGGCCAATCGCCTGTTCGGGGGCACGACGCGTACCTCCGTGCAGAGCATCTATCTGGAGGCGTCGTCGTCGAGGACGCTGTCCGCCGCCTACCAGGAAGCCAACAGCGAACTGCTCGCGCTGCACCACATCAGCACACCCACCGGCGCCGACTTCACCATCGCCAGCCAGCAGTCCATCCTGTCCGCCGCCACCTCGGTGGACCGCACCCTCACCGTGCTGCTGGGCGGCATCGCCGCGATCTCGTTGCTCGTCGGCGGCATCGGCGTCATGAACATCATGCTCGTTTCCGTTACGGAACGCATTCGTGAGATCGGCCTGCGCAAGGCACTCGGGGCGCCGCCTCGGGTGATCAGACGTCAGTTCCTGGTGGAGGCGTCCGTCCTCGGTCTGACCGGCGGCCTTGCCGGTGCCGCGCTTGGGTTGGTGGGGGCCGCAGTACTCCCGCACGTGATCTCCCAGCGCATCGACATATCACTGCCGGCAATCTTTGGCGCGATCATCGTCGCGGTGGGAATCGGCGTCGGGTTTGGTGTCTACCCCGCCAGCCGAGCCGCCCGGCTGGCCCCCATCGACGCGCTGCGCAGCGAATGATGATTTTTCGATCTCCGGCCCAGCCCTGCATCCAGGGCCACGATCAGGAAAACGAGCCCACCGTGTCCGAGCTGACCGTGTCCGAGTCGAGTGTGTCCGACAGCATCGCGTCCGAGAGGGACATGCCCGAAGGCGATGTGCGTGAAGGCGATGTGCCCATGCGGGCGGGCGTCGTAGCCCGTCCGGTCTGGTTCGCATCCCGGTCCCGAGTCGTCGGCGGGCGGCAGCTGAGCGTGCTGTCGCTGGCGGCTGTATTCGCCGTGGCCGCGTGCGGTGGGGGCTCGGGCGCCGCAGCCACCACCGTGGCTGGGCCGATCCAGAATCGGGGGACGAATTCCACGCCGTCGGGCCCGCCGGGTGTCACCGGGACGGCTGCGGCGGTGACCGACACGGCGATCCAGGTCCAGAATCCGTCGGTAGGCCAGGTCACTGTCAATTTCAACAGTTCCACGGCTTTCACCCAGACCGAACAGACGACTGCGTCCAGCCTGGTGGTCGGCGACTGCGTCGTGGTGACCGCGGCTGCGGGAACAGGAGCGTCGCAAGCAGCCGCCACCGACGGCCCGATCGCCGCACAGAACATTATGATCAGTAAGCCGGATGCAGGTGGGTGCACCGCCAACGGCGCGTTCCGTGGTGCTTTCGGCGGCGGTGCACGTCCTTCGGGCGCCCCGAATCCCTCGGGCAGCCCCCGGCCGCAGCGCAGTCCGGGCGCCGGTGGACAGGGTCGTTTCGGCGCAGTCATCGGCACGGTCACCTCGAAGTCCGACACGACCTTCGTGGTGACGACGATCGCCCGCGGGGATAGCCCGGCAACGACGAGAACTGTCACGACGAGCGCCTCGACCGGCTACGACCAGACCGTCCCGGCGTCGTCCGCGGCTTTGAAGGTCGGCGAGTGCGTCACCGCGGTGGGTCCGGCCGACAGCACCGGGGCGGTGACAGCTACGTCGATCAGCATCCGGCAGGCGGGGTCCGACGGATGTACCAGCGGTTTCCGCCAGCCGACCAACGTTGAGGGGTCCGCTAATGGCTGACCGGACGTCCCGGGCACGGCGACACCGGGGCCGCCGCTGGGTGACGGTGGCCGTCACCATCGCTGTCGTCGGGGGAGCCTGCGGGGGCGTCTTTGTCGCCACAACCTCCAGCGGGCCGTCCTACCGGACCACCGTGGTCAGCCGCCGCACCGTCGAGGCGACGTTGAATTCCATCGGCAGTGTGACGCCCGTCAGCCAGGCGTCGGTCAGCTTTCCCGTTTCCGGGCGGGTGGCGCAGGTTCCCGTGGCTGTCGGCCAGCATGTGACGACCGGCGACGTCCTGGCCGAGCTCGACACATCATCCCTTGCCTCGTCCCTGGACAATGCCCGTGCGACGCTTGCGTCTGCGCAGGCGAAACTAGCGGCGGATCAGGCCAGCCAGACCGCCGGTACGACCTCCACCTCGACCTCGACCTCGACGTCTCTGTCAATCGGCAGTGGTTCCGGCGTGGTCGGCGGCGCGGCATTCATCGCGTCGAGCCAGGCCGGCACGCCGGGCGCGAGTCATGGCGTAGTGGGCCTGATCGTATCCGGCGAACCGCGGGTCGGTGCGTCAGGTAGCGGAAGTGCTGCGCAGGGTGTGGCGGCGGCGGATCTTGTCAAGCAGCGTCAGCAGCAGTTGCTGGCTGACCAACATGCCGCCGACATGGTCCTTTACCAGACCCAGGCCGATCTGGCGCATGAGCAGTTGGTCTGTCGGGCGTTTCTCAACAGCCTCGGCCGGGCTCCGAACGCCACACCGACCCAGCCGACGCAGGCGACGCAGGCGACCCAGATGCAGGACCCGGCATCGACCGGCGGACCGGTGCCCGACGGTACGGACTGCGCAGCGTTGCTCAAGCAGGTCCTCGCTGAGCAGGAGACCCTTAACAATGATCTACGTGCCGTAGCCGCGGATGAGGCGGCCCTCGATGCCGCGGTCGCGCAGCTACTGGCCCAGTCTCCGGGACAGCAAGCGGGCACAGGCACGGGTCAAGCGTCGCCAAGCCCGTCCGGCTCCGAAACCGGGGCCGAGCAGCAGGCCGGCGGTACCCCCGGTAATTCCGGTAAAACCGGAGGTGCCGGCACGACCGGGGGTTCTGGCACGACGGGCAACACCGGAGGTGGGGCCACCCGCGGCGGTACGTCAGCCGGTGGTACGTCAGCCGGTGGTACGTCAGCCGGTGGTACGTCAGCCGGTGGTAGGGCCGCGGGCGGCTCGACGACGGCGTCGGGCACCTCCCGGGCACCGGCTTCGGCGGCTCAGATCGCTGCCGACCAGGCTTCGGTCGATGCTGCCAATGCCATGGTTCCAGTAGCCCAGCAGAGTCTGGACCAGGCACGGCTCATCAGCCCGATCAGTGGCCTCGTGGCCGCCGTCAACGTCACGTCCGGTCAGTCCGTGACCGCCGGGTCGAGCACAGCAGCGATCGTCGTGGTGAATCCGGGTTCCATGGAGGTCATGACGACGGTCAGTGACAGCAATGTCGCCGCGGTGAAGGTCGGTGCGAAGGTCACAGTGACCCCGAATGGCACCGACTCGCCGACGGCGGGCACCGTGGTGGCAGTCGGCCTGCTGCCGGCAGCGTCCACGACATCCACCGGGACGGCATCGTCTGGAGCGTCGAGCGGGGTGGCCTATCCGGTGACCATCGGCCTCAACGGCGGCGGAACGCTGTTCGCCGGCTCCGGGGCGGCTGTGTCCATCGTCGTCTCCAGCGCGGCGCATGCGCTGGCCGTGCCCACGTCAGCCGTTCGTACCCTCGGTAACCGTCATGTCGTGTCGGTGCTGCGAGACGCCAAGCTGACCAGCCTGCCGGTTGAGGTGGGCGCGGTAGGTATGATCTTCACCCAGGTGACATCCGGCCTGTCCGAGGGGGACCAGGTCGTTCTGGCAGACTTGAATGCTCCGCTACCCACTAGTAACACTACGTTGCGCGGCATCGGGGGCAGTGGTCTCGGGGGTGG